>JAHFUH010000476.1 GCA_023265215.1 Acidobacteriota bacterium | reverse complement strand
ATCGCCTGCGTCGCGGCGCCTTGCATCTGCCCGCGCGAAGCCAGGAACGCGGCCCCTCCTAATACTCGGACAGGCTCCTAGCGGCTGCTTTGAGCAGGAGCTTTTGGTGCATCCGCGGTTTATAAGGAGCGAACCAATGTCGCTCAACGCTCTCCTGATAAAATCAGGGTGTGACGCAACGGAAATTGGCCGCATCGTCAATGCTGCCCTGGCCTGAGTAGCGCGCCACCTGCGGGTATGGGCATAATGGCCGTGTGCGTACTACCTGGGCGTTAACCACGCGGCTTGCCAGGATCGACGCAGGGGCTTGGCCTTTTTCCACCCAATTGATTATTGCCGTCATCGGATCGTGTTGATCGGGGCCGACGCCGCCGCTGCAATGCGCCATACCCGGAATCATGAACAGGCGAAAGAAATTTGTCGTGTTCGTACCGTTTTTGGCTACTGCCCGCTCATAGTAATTCACACCCATCATCGGTTGCAGGATCGAATCCGCCCATCCATATGTCATAAGCAGCTTGCCGCCGCGTTTTTTAAACGTCGACAGGTCAGGATTCTTGGCGTCTGCCTGTTTGCCCCAGTCGTCCAGCATGTGAATGTCACGATCGAAATCAAATGTCCTGTAGTCGTAGTCCGTCTTTGGCGGCTTGTGCACGAGGTAACGCATTGTGTTTTCCGCCAAACTGAAATCCGCGGCCGCGCCATTCGGCTGTGGGCTCACGATCACATTCATCCATCCGCTGCCCACGCCGCCGCCGAATAAGTTCGGTATTACAGCTTCGCTGCCCGGCATGAATCCGGGGAAGAAGGGCTTACCGTTGCTCACAGGACCACCATAGACCTTGGCGATTGCCGCTGCCTGAGCGGCTGTAAGGCAGTCCGGACCATCGGAACCCGCATTGCAGGCGGGGACATCGAGCGCCGGATTAAAGACGCACTTGCGCGGGTCATTTATGAGCCCATCTTTAAGCCCGTCGATCTCATCGCATTTCGCCATCACTTTGTCGGCCACCAGTGCCATTTTGGCCGGCGTTACCGGCGCCTCGCTGAGCGCTTTCTGGTTCCACATCGCCCCGATTGTGAAACCCGTCTGATCCACCCACGGCGCGTTGGCAACGATTCCGTCGAAGTCTTCGGCAAAACGTTGCGCTTCAAGCAAGCCTTGACGCCCACCATTGGAGCATGAGTTCCAATAGGCTTTTGTAACCGGCTTGCCGTAGTAGTCCTTCGTGATGTCCTTGGTGGTCACAGCGGTTAGATGCACCGCACGGAAAGCATAGTCGATCGCCTTTTGCGGATTGCTTAGCACAAAAGTCGCACCCGGTTCTTTGCGCGAGTCATGGCCGGTGTTCGTTTGCGCAACCGCGAAGCCGATTTTCAAAGCGTCATTTCGCTGTGAGACTCGACTGGGATCTTCCAGCGATTCGCCCGCGTGTCCGCCGTTGCCGATCATATAGAATCGGCCGTTCCACCTGGCCGGCAGACTTACTTCAAATGCAATTTCGGGAGAGAGCAAACCGGCAACTCGGCAGAAAGCAGGCGCTGTGGCAGTGGCGGATATCGCCGTCGCGGTGATTTGCGCGATTTCGTTCGATTTGAAATTACGCATCGCCGCGCATGCCTTGCCAGGTTCGGTTTCCGCTTTCGAGTAGTCCACGAGTGCGTTTTTAAGGTCTGCAAAAGCCTGGGCGCGAAGCGGACTTGCTGCTGCCATTGACAAGCCGGCGATGGCAAGCACGACGCTTAACATTTTGAGGGAGGACCGTATTGTCTGAAATTTTATCATTGGACTTTGCGGCATAGATACTCCTTTTCTGAGCCTTGGAGTTTAAAATATAGCTTTTAGTTTTAAGTAGATGCTCGTTTCGTCGCGAGCCTTATCTCTCTGTAGCGCGATTCGAACGCGGCCACCGCGTGAATTGACACGCCTTAAGGAAAGAGACGGATCTTTGAGTCTTCGAGTAGAGCAGGAGACTCAAAGATCCGTTGGAATGCTATCGCTTAAATCTTGGTCATACCTCGAAGCTCCATATAGCCTTGCGTCTGATATTTGCCGTTGAAGTAGGGGGACAACTCAAGCGCACTGAACATCATTGGTTTGCCGATTCTTTTGATGTCACAAGGGTTATGCTCCATTCCCGCAGGAATGTAGAGAACCGTAGCCTTGGTGATGACATGCCTTTCATACTCTTTGCCCATAAAGTACTCAATTTCCGCGTCAAAGGAGCCTACAAGGTCCGGCAGCGTTGCACCCAGGAAGAACAGGTATTCATCGGTATCATGGTGATGAGATTCCAGTTCCAGCCTGTAGGGCTTCGTAAACATCTGCCAGCCCATGTTGATTTTTGCCCCGGGAAGATCGCTATCGCCTCGAAAATACGCCTGAGGGCCGGCAACCACATCCGTTATGGAATTTTCCTTGAGCTTCGTGCTGAATAGATGGTCGTAGATGTGACCATCCGTCCCCGTGGGCCATGGCGGAGGATTCTTGAAAAATGACGAAGATGCCTGCTTGGCCTCAGGGGCTCCTGTTCCTTTAACTGTCTGTGCCGCCGCCAGTGTGGGGGCGCCTAATTGGGTCAATGCGGTCGCAACCGCCATCGCCGCCGTTCCAGCCGTAATTTCTTGAAAAAATGCTCTTCTACTCGGGTTGTTGCTGTCATCGTTTGCAGAACTCATTCCTTTTTCTCCTTCCAGGGACTTATGCCGAAGCAATGCGTCCATCGAATTTCAGATGATGCTGTTTAAAACAGGTGCAAGAAGCAATGCGCGTTTATAGGCGATTTTCGCCTGGATAAATAATCCAAGATGCTTATCAGGTCTGGAAACCAAGTCTGATACAAATGGTATTTTCATTAAATACAAAAACCAGCATAGTGAGGATCGTGTTGTTGTCAAGAAAAAGTCTTTTGTTCGATAGCACAAACGCAGCGGTTCGGTTTAAATGACCGAGGAAAAACAAACTCTTTTCCCAGTTTACGCAATTGGATTACGTCTCGTAATTCATCGCGTGAAACAATGGCGTCTCCCACTACATAAAGCAATGGCATAAGATTCTCCTTTCCTGTTTGGCAATGCGCCGCTAAAGAATACGGTCGTTATCCGGGGAACAGTTGTATACTACTCCATACTACGGCTAACCAGGCGTCCTTGGGGCCGCAGCGAAGTGTAACGCTATTCATGGACAGGCCCTAAATTGGCAATTCCGGGTGAAGCTTTTCCTGAACCAACGCAACCATATCGGAGGCTGCATGACCAATCGTTTACTGACCGTAACTGCGCTTCTTTTTGCAATCAGCCTTGTCGCGCCCGGCGTCGGGTACGCACAGGCGTTCAAGGTTGAAAAGTTTGATATTAAGGGTGACGGGGGCACGGATTATGTCGCCGTCGAGGCTGCCACGGGACGCGTGTTTGTTTCGCGTAGCACCCATATGATGGTAGTGGAAGGTGCCACCGGCAAAGTACTGGGTGACATCCAGAACACGCCGGGCGTTCATGGCGCCGGATTCTCCACCAAAGCCGGTCACGGCTTTACAACGAATAGCGGCGACCAGACTGTCACCATGTTCGACTTGAAGACGCTGGCGGTGATCAAGCAAATCAAGGTTGGTCCCGGTCTCGACGGCATCATGTACGATGAGCCTGACGACAAGATCATTCTGACGAATCACAGCCGCCCGATCGGAACTCTGACCGCGATCGATCCAAACAGCGGGGACGTCGTCGCCACCGTCGAACTCGAAGACACGGCGCCCGAAGGCGCTGCGGCCGATGGCAAAGGACACATTTTCGTCAACAACGAAGGTAAGAACACAATCCAGGTGATCGACGTTAAGACGTGGAAGGCAACTGCCTCGTGGCCGCTCGCGCCGTGTGAAGGGCCGACGGGCATCGCGTATGACAAAGCATCGAACCGCATTTTCTCAGGCTGCAACAATACATCCGTCGTTGTTGATCCCGACACGGGCAAAATCGTGGCGAGCATCAAGAACGGTACGCGCGTCGACGCCCTGGGATGGGATCCGTCGAAAAAAATGATTTACATTCCGAATGGCGGCCAGGGCAACGTCACAGTCGTCCACCAGGATTCGCCCGATAAGTACACGACGGTTGCCACGGTCGACACGTTCGCCGGCGCGAAGACGATTACAGTGGATCCTGGGACACACAACGCGTATCTCTTCCAGCCCGAGCGTGGTCCGGCTGCACCACCATCCGGTGATGCGTCGCAACCGCCAATGGGCGGACGCGGACGCGGCCCAATGGGTCCGATCGTTGCTTCGTGGTTTATCGTGATCAAACAATAGCTATTGCAGCTACTTACGCTTAGGGCCTGCTTTCTAATAGCAGGCCCATTATTTGGCGCGCTCAACGGTCGCTGGCAAGGCGCGAGCGCTGAACAGATATGAGGTCCTTGTCCTTCAGTGGTTAATTGCCTTGCCCTCGGGTGCGGATTGGAGTATTTTTTAGGGCTGAGTTGACTGATTTCTCAGTCTGGGAATCCTCCTCATTGCTCCATGGTATTCCTCGCCTGTTAAAAACAAGTCATCCAAATTTATTGCGAAATGGGAAATTGCCGATGACCAGATTGTTGTTATGCAGTGTTTTTAAGCCCTTTGGCGTCCAGGATGAG
>JAHFUH010000067.1 GCA_023265215.1 Acidobacteriota bacterium | reverse complement strand
TACTTAGGCAACAGATATTGTAGAAGATTGCCAATCCTTTTGACAAATTCATTGGTTTCCGGGAACGACCGAAGATAATTGACAACAGCTCGGTCCTTTCCGCTCAAATCTTTCAAGCGAGTAACAAAATAGGGATTCGAGATGAACCGCACATCAAACAGCAGGTCGGCCTCAAGCGGAATCCCATTTTTATATCCGAAACTTATCAAATGGATATTGAGCGGAAACGAGCTCGAGTGCTTCAGAAACCGCTCCATTACAAGCGACTTTATCTGATGAACCGTGTAGTCCGAGGTATCGACAGTAGCATCCGCAAGGTTCCGCATCTTGACTAAACGCGCGCGTTCCATCCGGATGGCATTCCGCAGCGGTATTTCGGCCGATATAGGGTGCGGTCTGCGCGTTTCGCTGAAACGCCGCACCAGCACATCATCCTTCGCTTCGAGGTAGAGAACAAAAACGTGAAAAGCCGATTGCCGTAGATCTTTGATTATCTTTTCCAATTCGTTTAGCTTTTCACCGGCTCTGATGTCGATTACCAGGACGGCGTGGCCAATTTCACCTTCAGTGGAATGGATCTCATCGACAAACGGGCGGATAAGGGAAACGGGGAGGTTATCGATGCAGAAAAAACCCATGTCCTCGAATACCTTCAGCACTGTTCCTTTTCCGGAACCGCTCATGCCCGTGACTATTACCAGATCCCTTAACATAAGAAAAATTACGAGTTACGAGTTACGAATTACGAGTTAACAAACTTGACATGACAGGGTAGGTTTCAATTCGTCACTCGTAATTCGTCACTCGTAATTTTGTTTTATTCGCGTTTTCGACGCAAAAGGTGAAGGCGCGCCGCCACTTCAACCAGGGTGGCAATGTTCCTGCCCGGCGCAACAGGCATGTCTATTACCGGGATGGAAACGCCCAGGTACTCGATGAAAGACTGATCCAGTCCCAGGCGATCGTATTCCGCTTCCGGATTCCAGCGCTCCAACCGCACAGCAAAATCGATATTCTGCGCAGCACCGGTTGCAGAAATCCCGAAAAGCTCTTTTATGTTTATTATCCCCAAACCGCGCAGCTCAATATGATGCTTGAACGTCTTGCCGCCCGCGCCTGTAAGCCGGTCCATTCCACGCTTCGTGAGCTCAACATAATCATCCGTAATCAGGCGATGCCCCTTAAGAATTAGTTCCAGTGCGCATTCGCTTTTTCCTATTCCGGATGGCCCGAGGATAAGCACTCCAAGGCCAAAGATCTGGAGCAGGACCCCGTGAATGGTCATCCGTGGAGCCAGCCGCTTTTCAAGATAATTAGCCATCTTGGCAATCGAAACCGAGCTGATATCCGAACTCCTGAGAAGTGGCGTTTTGCCTGCAGCGGAAACTTCCAGGAGTTCCAGGGGAATCTCCAGCTCTTTGGTGATAACAATACAGCAGATTTTGTATTTCTTCAGGCGGCTGAAGGCAGCAGCGCGCTCCTCTGAATCCAGTCCACGCAGATAGCTCAGCTCGCTGCCGCCAACAACCTGTACTCGATCCGGGTGAAGGAACCCGGTAACTCCGGCCAAGGCCAGTCCAAGCTTCTGGACCCGGGGAGAGCGAATTTCATTTTGAAGGCCATCCCTGCCCTCCACGAGATCCAGGCTCAATCCCAGTAACGGGGTGGTCAGAAATTCGCTGATGGATACAGATTCCGAGACGCCGGGTGGCGAAACGGTAAGGTCTTGATGAGGAGACAAGTTTTCTTCCAAAAGGCCGCTTTCTGTGCCTATGAGTGCTCTATCGAGGTCAGGCGCGAATTAAACCAAGAGTTCCGTCTTTTCTTCGATAAAGAACATTCACGTCCCCAGATTCGGAGTTCCGGAAAACTACAAACGGATACTCTGAATGATTTAACTCAATGACCGCTTCTTCAACGGCCATAGGCTTTTTTTTCGATTCCTCTTCCTGAACGCCATTGTTTTTTTGAGCCAGGACGCCAGAAGAGGGCTCGTTAAAGGCCTGTTTCGCTGCAGCAGATTTTGCCTTGGCACGCTGGCGCTTTCCATCGACAATCTTGCTTTTATGCTTCAGCGCTTGTCGTTCGATTTTCTCGATAGCGATCATAATGGAGCTGTACATGTCGTCCGTTTGACCCTTGCCGGTCAAATCCAGCATCTTGGATTTGAGCAGGATCTCTGCGGTCTGCCGTTCCTTCTCGACATCGATAATCACGTGAAAGCTGATGTTTTCGCCAAGGATTTTGATGAGCTTTCGAAGTCTCTTCAAAACATAGGTGCGAATTGCGGGCGTGATGACAACGTGTCTGCCGGTTATTTCCACATTCATTTTGAATTTTCCTTCCAGGTAGAATGATCAAGCCGGATCAAGAATACTGTCCAATCAGAAGAGATATCCTATTTTTCGCTCGCGGGATCCGGGAACTTGCATTTGTTCCCGGTATTTTGCCACAGTTCGTCGAGTGATGAAAATGTTGTCGCGGCGAAGCAATTGTCCGATCTGATTGTCAGAATACGGCTTTTTCCTGTTTTCTTCCTCAATCAGCTTTTTTATTTTAAGCTTTACCTGAACGATGGAGAGTTCTTCCCCATCAGGGTTTTCCACTCCCATTGTAAAAAACTTCCTCAATTCCATCACCCCTTGCGGGGTGTCCACATATTTGTTCGTCACCACCCTGCTGATGGTGGAACTGTGAACTCCGAGTTCGCTCGCGACATCTTTGATAAGCATCGGGTGCAGGCTTCTGGCGCCATTCTCAAGGAAATCCTTCTGCCTGTTTACAATGCAGACGCATACTTTATAAATGGTCTGCTTCCGTTGGCTTACACTTCTGAGAAGATCGACGGCTGAACGGAATTTTTCTCTCAGAAAGGTTTTTGTCTCGCCGCTCACACCGTTACTTTTCAGGAGTTCCTTGTAGCTGGAATTAAGACGCAACTGCGGCATGCCCTCGTCATTTGGAAGAATCACGAACTCGTCATCCACTTTGACTATTGTAACTTCCGGCTGCACATAATTTGTTTTCTGGTTGCTGTATTTCTGTCCCGGTTTGGGTATCAGGTGCTTGATGAAATCCACTGCCAGCAGGACCTCCTCAAAAGAAGAGCCCGTCCGGCTGGCGATTTCCTTGAACTTGTGCCCCTCAAGCAGAGAGAGATGGTCCTGAATTATTCTGTAGGCAAGGCTGTCGCCAAGCTCAAGACCTTGCAGCTGGAGGAATAGGCATTCGCGCAGATCCCTCGATCCAACACCCACAGGATCCATGGACTGCACCAATGCCAAAGCCTCATTAGCCTCTTCCAGGTCGCAACCTGCAACCTGGCAAATTTCTTCCAGGCTGATGATCAGGTATCCATCCTCATTGAGGTTTCCGATGATCTGCTGGGCAATCTCCGTAATTCTTGGATTGGCTTCTGTGAGCCCGAGCTGCCAGTTGAGGTGTTCCTCCAAAGAAGGCGAACGGGTGAGAAAAGCCTCAAACGATGGTCTTTCTGAATCCTCCACTTCGCGATTTTTATATCCGGTGTCCAGGTATTCGTCGAAGAAGTACCGGAAATCTATCTCGTCGAAAGAGTCCTTTTCCTTGGAGTTCGTCGCATTATCTTTGGGCTGCTCATCCACAACTCTTTCGTCGGGAGTGGTCTCCGAGGGCGGTTCTTGATCCAAGACCTCTTCCAGGATGGGATTCTCCATCAATTCCTGGTTCAGCATCTCCTGCAATTCCAATTTATTGAGCTGCAGGAGCTCTATTTTTTGCAGCAATGAGGGGGTCAGCGCCAATCTCTGACTGAGGCGCAAATCAAGTGTTTGGCGCAGAAACGGTCTACGATTCATAATTCCTTATTTAAGCCTGAAATTTTCGCCGAGGTAGACTTTCTTGACCTCTTCGTCGTTCGTCAATTGCTCCGGCGTTCCCTCTCGCAAAATCCTACCATCATTTATTATATAAGCACGATCCGTTATATTCAAAGTATCGCGCACATTATGATCTGTAATCAAAACCCCGATCCCACGATCCTTTAACCTCTTGATAATACGCTGAATATCCAGGACCGCCAGCGGATCAATTCCCGCAAATGGCTCGTCCAGCAAAATAAATTGAGGCGTAAGGACCAATGCCCGGGCAATCTCCAATCGGCGTCTTTCTCCCCCTGAGAGAGTATACGCCTGCTGGTCGACCAAGTGCTCAATCCCGAATTCCTCCAATAAATGCATCGACATCTCTTCCCGTTTGGCTGATGGAATATTCAGGGTTTCGGCAATGCTTCGCAAATTTTCCCTTACCGTCAGTTTCCGAAAGATGGATGGTTCCTGGGGAAGATAGCTGATTCCGGAACGAGCCCTCTGGTACATGGGCAAATCAGTCACATCTTTTCCACAAAGACGCACATACCCGCTTTCCGGTGCAATCAGGCCGACAATCATGTAGAACGTAGTGGTTTTGCCGGCTCCGTTGGGGCCCAGCAATCCGACGACCTCACCTCGATTCAGATCAAGACTGACATCGTTAACGACTTTTCTGCCCCGGTAGGACTTACAGAGTTCTGATAATTGCAATTTGCCGCTATCGCCATTGTTCATAAATGCTCGAAAATTTACTTGATCCGCTGCCCGATTCAATCCTTCACGCTTAATTCACATCAGGGCAAACCACCGCCTATGGTGGCCCAATTCGAAAAGGCTTTGCCGTTACAGCGCGCGTCCCCAGAGGGATGCGGTGAAAATAGCCCGGCACTTCAGTGCCGGGACTGGAGTTTATGCATATTTCCATTGGGTCTTCGCGCCGAGCCTAAAGCGCCGAAGGCGCTTGATTAAGGCACCGCAAATGGATGAACTGCTATCAAATCCTCACCGGCTTTCGAGCCTGGTTCTGCTATCGGCTACAAAAGATACCAGGTGCCGGGCGGTTGATTTCACTTTTCCAGGATCATCAATTTCAGCCGGAGTTCCCGTGACTTCAAACCTTTCCGGATCCAGATAATATTCGGCAATTTCCCCTCTGCAAATCCTGTTGCCTTGATGAATCACAACCTTCTCACGGGCAGTAGCCCGCTCAATCCTCTTCCCCTCCTTTTCCCATTTAACATCCAACGTGCTGGATGATATATCATAATCCGCCGAATGCAGCAGCACGTTTCCGGGGTTAGTTCCAGAGTAAGTTATTGTGTTTGTTTCCTTTATATATTGCAATCCTGTGCATTGAATATTCATCGGCATATCGGCGGAGTTTCCGGGCTTTTTCAGGGCGCTGCTCTGGCCCGTGCCAGTCCTGTAAACGTAATGCCGGATCCCGCCTTGGGCAGAAACCCTTTCCCCGCTGTTGATTATCTCCAGTTCCTGGGATTGCAGCCTCTGATCCTCCGAAAGCAAATCCACATTCCCGTTGTATCGCGCCTGAGCCAACTCCGATAAATATTTCATTTCATCGGCCGTTACGATAATCGGGAAAGACGATCCGGATGAGCCCCAAAAAGAGCTACTCCCTTTTTGTTGAGAAAGAACAGATCGGACTTGGCGATGAACAAACAGAATCTTGCGTTTCTGATCGTATTCAATTTCCTCCCCACGTGTTTCGCCCATATGACTGTCTATGATTTTGGGCGATTCTCTAAGAAACAGTTTCTCCTCTGCGGCGGCGTAATCACATTTCCCGGAAGTTGCAGTTTTGGAATCATCCTTGTAGCTGAAATGACCCCACTGCGTTGCGCTTTCAATGGCGCCTTCGTTTCCAGACGCCTGGAAGATCGCCTGCATCTTGTCGCTCTCGGTCTGGAATTCCTCCTTCGCACTCCCGGATTTGTCCGGACCTTTCTCATATTTCACACGAACGCGCCCTTCAGCGTACATGTCTTTGATATGGCTTTCACGAGGATAAAATTGAAATCGAACGTAGTTGGCAAGCAGTTGCCGGATAAGCGGATTTGTTGAAGATCCGGCTGGAATGGAATTTAACGAAACGTCTCCTGAAGCCACGCCTGATTCCGGGGAATCTCCGTCACTGGAATAATTTATTTCCAGCGAAGACGCAATCAATCGCCTGGTTGCTTCCGGGCTGGTGGAGTTTTTCTGTTTCGAAGGCGTGGATGTCCAATGCGCCGAGCCGGAGGCTCGAACCTTCTCAAGACGGGCGCGGCCCTCTGCTTCTGCAAAAAAAAGCTGAATATCTTCCGCCTTGAGTTCGTTTTCGGCCATGCCATTGCCAATTTCATAAATGGATGCATTTTTGCTGGCGTGGAGAGATTCCAGGTTTTTTGAACCACGCACAAACGTTGCCTGAAGCTGATCCGCAGAAACCACTTTACGGGCATTCCCGCTATTGATCTGGAAACGCACTCCGGTTCTGCTCTGAAACTGAACAGGCAAGCCTCTGGCAGCATCCAGTTCAAGGTATATTTCGGCCGCATTCAAGTTCTTCTCCTCATTTTCCGAGATCGAAGAATAAGCGGCCTGTCCTGACACACGGAGATTTTGAAGGGCTCCGCTGGCTTCATCCATTCCAACCTCAATTCGGTCGCCGCTTAAATGACTGGTCTCTTGAGCTTCCTTTCGCTGGTAGACCGAATGGCCGTTTGATGTGATAGCACGAAAATGTTTCTGGTCGGCACTTAAAACTGCCTCGATCTCGTCGCCCGAAAAGGTTTCATAACCGGCATCGATGCGAGCGTTGTCTTGAAAACGAAAAACGCGCGCCGATTCAGAAAGAAAAGCCTTCTTCGAAGAGGCGTGAATCTTTACATCTTCCGTTTTGCCATCCGGCTTTATCCGCTTCTGAAACATCACCAGATCAACATCACCGAAATCAAGCGATTCCTTCTCACTATCGAAACTCATTCCAATTGCGGTTCCGGAAGCCGCACTGGAGCGCAGTTCGAGGCGATCCGATGTCGTACCCAGATTCTTATTACGATCATAATGCAGCGAATCCGTTCGCAACTCGATCCCGTTGCTCAGCCGTATCCTGACGTCCTTTGAAAAATCCGCAAGCCCGTGCTCCTTATCGTACTCAGCTTTCTGGCTGTGAATCGTATTGCGAACGCTTCCATCAGGATTAATGTCAAAAGCCTCGATCCCCTGGAGGTAATTCTTCCCCATGCGTGTTTCAAGTCGTTTTTCCGCGCGGATTTTGAACCGGACAACTCCATTTCTGTTCTCGGCATACTCCTCGCTCTCGGCGGAAAGGATCATTTCCGGGCTGAGGATATGATGTATTTCTGCGGAAGTCTGGGACCGGTGGCGTCTCGTATAGATAAAATTGGCGGATACAGCCACAAGCAGGAGGATAATGACGCCGATCAGGAACCGGCGCAAATTCTTTACGATTGGCGCGCGCATCCCTGTGAGTATTAACAGTCGGCAGTCATTAGTCAACAGCCGCAAATAGGGAATGCGTAAATAGGCATGCGCCCCTTCTGACGTATGGCATGCCGATACTGATCAGTTCATTTGTACGCGGACATTTATGTTTCATGAAATCCAATTGGCTGTTCCGAAATTGGGATCCCAAATAGACGCGGCGAGACGCCGCGTCTATTTGAAAACCCCTGCAATGTCCTCTTACAAATGCACTCATTGGTAAGACAAAAAACGTAACTGGTTCATCTGCAGGATGCGCAACTCCCCCATTTCTCCGGGATATTTCAGCTGTTCTGAATTTTTAAAGTGTTTACCAGATAACGAGATCAAATTTCCGATAATTCCGAATCAATTCAAAATCGTCGCCATTGGAAGTGATCAGCTGCGCGCCGTAAGATCTTGTTGTAAGGGCTATCAACACGTCAAAGTGCAGATCCCGCAGTTTATCGGATGAAAAACCCATCTTATGGCGGATATTCCCGAGCAGACGCCCCGACTCCATCCAGATCCCTTCTGTTGGCACCAGGATAGGAAAGTTCTTCTCCAGGCTTCTGAGAAATGCCTGCTCTGCCGGTTTTGTCGCTCCCCGCCAAAGCTCTGCCAGAACCACGGATGATAACCTCACAAGTCCAACCAGGGAATCAATTCGTTTCTGGTGGCAACCGGTGCGCAAATGATCGATAAACACCGAAGTATCGATGACGACCAGGTTACTCAACGTGAGCCCCAAAACGAAGCTTGCCACCGTTCTTAGTCATTAACCTCTGGAAATTTTTCAAAGCCACCACTTCTCGGAGAGCCACATGCACCGCTTCAGTTCGGCTCTTCACTCCCAGCACCTTCGCTGCCCGATCGGCCAATCGCGTATCCAGTCTGATTGATGTCATAGTTGTCGCCATGGTTGCCTCCTTCTTCTGTATATATGGCATACACCAATTGTATATACAATAGAAAACGATCCCCCGCTTGCTTACTAATCATCTCAGCAAGCATCCTCCGGCAGAGCTAGGCAGAGCCGGAGGCTTTACGGTTGCGGGCCCATCAACAAAGGGGCCTGGTCGCAACCAAATTCTTCGAATTCCGTCAACGTTGACGTAGACGGTGACGTAGACGGTGACGTGCTTGTGCACGTGGACGGTCCCATAAAATCCAATAAAAAGAGGAGGGGTGAGCCATACTCCCGAAAATATTAAACTTTTACGGCCTTACCGGCAGAGCCGGTGGATCTCCCAGCGGATTAGTAAGCGGACATGCATAGTTTAAGAAATCCAATTGGCCGCTTCGAAATTTGGACTCCAAGTTGGACGCCGCATCCACATTAAAGCCCATGCAATATCGTCCTATTTTAAACTTAATTTCCGATTCAGATGAGCAACTGAACGGCCGAGATGGAATCCACAGTCCCTATAAAATCTCTGATTGGGGGGCCTGCAGAAAAGTGCAGACGTTATTCATTGACGCTCCATCGGCATAGCTGCCGGGGATTAACACCTATTCCCGACTGGAAATACGCGTGAGCTCTCTATTCTATGAAATTTCGCGGGCGTTGTAGTTGAAAGGCGTGACCTGATTGGACTGAAGCTTAACCATCCATATGTACTCAGTTTCCGAACTTTCCTTGGATTGAAACTTCAGCCGCACCCAATAGACATCGTTGCCCCGGCTGGCCGCATCCCATGATTTAAAATGAAGCTCCGGATTGCTTCCCTGCACCATTTTGGCGATGGCCGGAAATGTCTTGAGCAGGAGATCGTAAGCATTCTGTTCCATCTCTCCCTTTTTATACTTCGGCTCATTGCTCTGGGTGGAATCCGTCAAATCTTCCGGAGGCGCCTCTTTTTTAACGGATAATTCCGGCCGATCGCGATCGGCTGTTGCCGGCTCCTTCCGGTTGACAGAAGCACGGGGAGTCGCAGGCGGCGTCGGTACCGGTTGCACAGGCTGGGGCGGCTGCACATATTTATTGCGCTCCAGAGTAAATATTCTATCCAGAGCGGGCAGTTTGGGAGGACTTGGCAGAATGGGCGCAGGCCTCTCATATTCGGCCGGAAAAGGCTGCTTATTTTCGCCCACCTTGACTGTCACAGGAACGATGCTGTTGTCCGAAAACGCCCGCTTGAATGCAAGCACTCTTTGAGACAGCAGCTCACGGAGGGATGGAACACCGACAATAGGCAGGCCTATGACCACCACAAAAACGAGCAGCCCCCCATAAATCCGCTGCCGGACTTTATAAAAGCGGATCATAGTCTTTTGCTCCTTTACATCTGCCGCCACTCCGAACCCCTTATTGCTTTGCAGAATCGCGGCTTCGGACTCCGCGATAAACAAGAAACTTGTAAATAAAATCCTCTATGTCGCCATCCAGCACTCGATCCGAGTTGGACGTTTCATATTTTGTTCTGTGATCTTTCACCAGACGATAGGGATGCAGTACGTAGGAACGGATCTGGCTTCCCCATCCAATATCCAGCTTTGCGTCTTCTACAGCCTGGAGCTCCTGTCTCTTCTTGCTCATCTCCCGTTCATAAATCCGCGCGCGAAGGACCGTCCGCGCCATTTCACGGTTCCGGATCTGTGAACGTTCATTCTGACATGAGACAACAATACCTGTGGGGAGATGGGTGATCCGGACAGCAGAATCCGTGACATTAACATGCTGTCCCCCTGCGCCTGATGATCGGTAGGTATCGATCCGCAGATCCTTCTCATCGATTTGGATTTCGATTTTATCATCCAGCTGGGGATAAACATATGCGGAGGCAAAGCTGGTCTGCCTTTTCCCCAGCGCACCGAAAGGAGAGATTCGAACCAGTCGATGTACCCCGCTTTCAGAGGACAGATAGCCGTATGCAAAATCTCCTTCTACAAGAAAGGTCGCGGATTTGATTCCCGCTTCTTCACCGGGCTGATAATCCAGAATTTTAGTGCCATATCCGGACCGCTCACTCCAGCGAAGATACATTCGGACCAGCATCTCAGCCCAGTCCTGGGAATCAATTCCGCCGGCGCCAGGATGGATGGTGACAATTGCATTGGCCACGTCGTGCTCGCCCGATAGAAGCATGCGAATTTCAGTGTGTTGAGCCTCCTGCTCGAGCTTTTCCACTTCGCCTGCCAGATCGGAGATTACGTCTTCCCCTTCTTCTGCCAGTTCCGCGAGTGCTTTTAGATCCCGGACATCCCTGTCAAGCTTGGAATCCAGCTCAATATCCCGCTCCAGGCGGCTGCGCGTCTGAAGAACCGATTGAGCCTCTTCCTGCTTGTTCCAAAATTCAGGATGGGCTGCTTTTTTCTCCAGCTCGATAACCTGTACACGTTTGTGTTCTGCATCAAAGATACCCTCGTACTTGTTGTATCTTTTCCGTGATCGCGTTCACTCTCCCATGAAGTTCATCGAGCATTAAACAACCCTCCTGAATCCATTAAAAATGAAAAATCCAAATGCAATGATAACACATAAAAAAACGAAAACGTTCCCATATCGGGTGTAGAAAGTTTGTTGCGAAACAAATGCAAACCGGCCTTCGCACACGGCTTGCATCAAGATTCCGGTTGACGTCTGAATCCGGCCCGTAGGTTCTATGATTGCAGAAATCCCGGAATTGGCGGCTCGCAGCAAATAGCGCCGGTTTTCAATAGCCCTCCAGCGGGCGATAGACAGATGCTGGAAAGGAGCGGAACTATCCCCGTACCACCCATCATTGGTCAGGTTTAAAATCAGCTGGCTGCCTTTCTTGACAAACCGGCGTACTAAATCAGGAAAAATGATTTCGAAGCATATGACTGCATTGGCGGGATGATCGCCAACTTTTACAATGCGATAATTGCTGCCCGGGGAAAAAGCGCTCACATCCTTTGAAATAATCCGAGAAAAGCTGAATATGGTTTTCATCGGGATGTATTCACCGAACGGGACCAGATGCATCTTATCGTAAACGTCCTCCAGACTCCCATCCCTGCCCAGGAAATAGGCGCTGTTGAAGTATCGCGCGTTCCCTTCCGCTTGTTCCTCCCGTATATTATTAAACACAAGCCCCATAGAAAAGCCGGATGCCAGCCGCTCAAAGCTCTGCCGATACACCGAGTCGTATTCAAAAGATACCGGCGAAGGGGATTCCGGAATAACGAGCAGATCAGGATTCGGGAACTTCAGGCTGTCCGCCATCTGCGCATACCCGGACTTGATTTTCTCAATCATAGCCCCTTCAGGATCGTTGAAAGAAATATTCCCCTGCAGCATGGCAGCCCGGAAATTCGGCTGAATTGAGTCCCAGCGGCTAAATGAAATAGTCCCGTAAAGCAAGCTCAAGGCGATCAGGACCGCAGCCGAAATCAGAGGCCACGCTGAAGCCCAACCCCGTTTCCGATAGATCCCTATCCAAAAGAGAGCCACGTTAAAGAACAGAATGAGAAAGGAAACTCCGAAGACTCCCACCAGATCGGCAATCTGGATCAGGCGAAGATACTTCGATTGGGAGTATCCAGCCAGGAGCCAGGGATAGCCGCCGAATGGGAAGAAATCCTGCGCATATTCCATTGCAATCCAGATAAAGGGGAAGGAAATCAGGCAAAAATCACCACCGCGCCGGATCAGAACCTTCGCAGCAAAGCAGGCCGCGGCCGGGAAGAGAGACAGGAGAATCAGCATTAACCCGTAAGCCAGCCAAGCCAGCACACCCGACAAATTCCCGTATTGCGCAAGGACAGATGGAATCCAGATCTGAAGGAAAAAGAGCTGAACGGCGCCTGCAATAAACCCGCCCCAGAAAGCTCGAGCCGGACTCCTCGATTTATAGACGAAAGCAATCAAAGGGACAAAAGCGATCCATGCCAAAAAACCCTGATCGGCTTTTGGGAAAGTTACGGCAAGAAGGAAACCGGTCACTGCCGGGAAGCACCACAGCATGGCAGCTCAATTAGCTTTAACAAAACAAGCAAAACCGCTTTTTCCCAATCGAAGTTGCATGGTATTCGCCTCAGCGCGAGAACCGAATTTTCCGACCTTGAGAAGGTAAAGCTGCTCTGGAGAATGAGGAGATTCAATCCGGTAGTCGAATCCCTTGGATTTAAGCGACTGGGCTCTGATCTCTGCCTCATGCTTTTGATGAAAAGCCCCAACCTGAACGGAGTAAGTGATCGGAGTTGCGGGCGATACCTTAGGTTTGGATTTATCCGTCGGATCCCCTGCTTTTTTTTTCGGAGAAGACTTGATTTGGGATTCTCCTTTTTCCTGATCCTGGCTAACGTTCTTATACCAGTCCAGCGGCTTCTCCTCGGGATTCGCAACTTTTTCCGGAGCATTGATCTCCGGCGCAGCACCGACAGGACTCTCCTTAACCGGCACTCCCAAAGGATTCACGCTCGGGACCGGCACCGCTGCGGATTGAGTCCCCTCGCGGGATCCCTGGCGTTTCCCTTCCACAAAACCGAGAACAAAGAAAAATCCGCAGACAGAAATGAGCACCACAAAGGCAATAATCAATTTTTTGTTGTCCAGCACCAACTCAAGCCCGGATTCTACAGGACGATCCTCCATAACACTCCCCATCAAATTCCGCTATTCTATGGGATTCCCTGGAGTGCGGCAGAAAATTGCCGCACTCCACTCCAACTAGTTTTTACATTTGCATCTTTAATTTGGAGACAAATCTCATTTTTTGCTTCACATATACCAATGCCCTGAAAGGGCATCATCGCAAAGCCCAGGGTTGAGCGGCGATTTATGCCACTCAACCTTGGGTATCAGATTCATTTCATTTCAACCATGAAGGGGTTGCATCTGGGCACACCCCTTTCAGGGCAGGTTGCTTTACCTAATCCGTTTTTTTCGATTCGATCCAGCCCTTAATGATATCGATAGGGACAGGGAAAACCACCGTAGTGTTTTTCTCCACGCCTATTTCCGTCAGGGTTTGAAGATAACGGAGCTGCAGGGCAATCGGTTCTTTGCTTATAACGCCTGCGGCTTCCGCAAGCTTCGCCGCCGCCTGAGCCTCACCATCGGCATGAATGATCTTGGCGCGCTTTTCGCGCTCGGCTTCAGCCTGCTTTGCCATTGCGCGCTGCATTTCCTGAGGCAAATCCACCTGCTTTACTTCAACCAAACTCACTTTTATACCCCAGGCGTCGGTGTGTTGATCCAATATCTCCTGAAGTTTAACATTTAGTTTTTCGCGTTTGCTGAGCAGATCGTCGAGTTCCACTTCCCCCAGCACCGACCGCAGCGTAGTCTGGGCAAGCTGGGAAGTCGCATAGAGATAATTTTCAACCTCCACAATTGCCCGCGGAGCGTTTATAACTCGAAAATAAACGATGGCATTCACTTTCACCGAAACGTTATCGCGCGTGATGATGTCCTGCGCCGGTACTTCCAGCGTTATTGTCCGGAGGCTGACGCGCACAATCTTGTATACCGGCCAAAATACAAAAACGAGGCCCGGGCCCTTGGCGTTCGGCAATAAGCGGCCCAGGCAGAAAATCACTCCGCGTTCATATTCGTTCAATATATTGATCGTGCTCCAGAAATAAAGCACGACTACACCGACGGCAAGAACCCACATCAATTCCATAGAGCCTCCTGATTGAGATCGTGCACCGCTGCAATGCACGCCGTGAGAGCAGACGCAATCTTATTCTTTGACTTCTTCAACTTTCAATTTCAAATTTTCAATTGCAAGGACTTTGACTTTCTTCCCGGCGGTAATGGGAGAAGCCGCATAGGCAAACCAGTATTCTCCTCTCACCTTAACACGACCGCTTGGATCAATGTCGTTATCCGCAATCCCTGTCAGCCCAACCATGCCCTGATCGCCGGTGGAAACTCTCTGCCGGTAAGAACGAAAAAGAGCAAACATCAGAATTAAGAAAACAGCGGCGAACGGCAATGCAATGGCAAGCGCCGTATACAATCCAATCCGGACAGCAGGATCCGGCGAATCAATGAGAATCATCATCCCTGTCACCATAGCGGTCAATCCCCCTATGCCAAGGATTCCAAATCCCCCGATTTTGACTTCGGCAACAAACAATCCTATCGCCAGCACAATCAAAAGGACGCCCACATAGTTTATGGGAAGAAATGAAAAACCAAGAGCCGAAAGCAAAACACAAATTCCTCCAATCACTCCAGGCGCGATGAATCCATGGTGAGTGAATTCAAAATAAAGCAGTATCAGGCCCGCAATTCCCAGAAGCATGGCCAAGTTCGGCTGAGAAATCGCCGCGAGCAGTTTTTCGCGCCGCGTCATTTTGTAATCGACTATCTGCTGGCCTTCGGTTTTCAGCACGCGCTCGTCGCCTGAAAATAGACGCGCGTTATAGCCCTGAAGCTTGTGGAACAGTTCGGCTTCATCCCGCGCTATGAAGTCAATCAGGTGGGCATTCAGAGCTTCCACGTCGGTGAAAGACTTGCTTTCCACCACTCCCTTTTCCGCTTCCAGTACA
>JAHFUH010000475.1 GCA_023265215.1 Acidobacteriota bacterium | reverse complement strand
GATCGTCATCGCCCGAGGCAACCCGAAAGGGATTAAAAGTATTTCGGATTTGGCGCGCAAGGATGTTGTGATTGTCAACCGCGAACCAGGTTCGGGCAGCCGGCTTATGCTGGATTCTCATCTGCAGCGGGACGGCATAGCGCCCCGTGCGGTCAAAGGTTACCAGGAAATTGCTTCCGGACACTTGCCGGCTGCATGGCAGGTTAAGAGCGGCCGCGCTGATTGCTGTTTGGCCACGAAAACGGCGGCATGCGTGTTCGGCCTTGACTTTATCCCTCTCGAAAGCGAGCGCTATGACTTGGTGATCCAGAAGGAGAATCTGAGCCATCCCAGCGTGCAAATTCTATTGGACACCCTTGGCCGCGCGGCGTTTCGCAGGGAACTCGAGGGTTTGGGCGGCTATGATACGAGGATAGCAGGAGACAGATTGGTTTGATCCGGTGATAAGGCGTGCTAGAAGCGTTTGATAATAGCCTGCTGTTCGGCAAATCATGAAGAAGTTTCCGAATTTCTGATATTTCGCACTGCATCTCGAATGGAATGAAAATTCAGGTTTTTGCGAACGGTGATCAGTTCAGCCGCTATGCTGGCCGCAATTTCCTCGGCTGTTTCCGCCCCGATATCAATTCCCGCCGGCACACAAACGCGTTTGAATTGAGCCGGGTTCACTCCTTCCTTTTCCAAAAGCTCGAATAGAGACTGGACTTTTCTGGGGCTTCCCAACATACCGATATACCTGGCAGGGGAATGCAATGCGAATCGGAGGCAGATCAGGTCCAATGCATGTCCACGCGTTGCAATGAACAGATACGAAGAATCAGTGATTGGCAGTTTTTTGAGCACTTCTTCCCATCGGTCAACATAAAAAACATCTGCATTCGGGAATTTCCCGGGATTGGCATATTCGATGCGATCATCGATGACTGCGATTCTGAATCCAATAGGCTTGATTGCTTCTGCTACGGCCTTGCTTACAAATCCGGCGCCCAATATAAAGAGAGTTGGATCCGGGAGAACCGGCTCTACATAAACTTGCATGAAACCTCCGCAGACTAGAGCGCTTTCCTCATGGTCGATACCGGTTAGATCGAAACTCAGAAGTTTGGGCTTGCCCGTTGTTAGCGCTATCAAGGCTTCACGGCAAACCTCGCTTTCTGTGAAGCCTCCGCCGATGGTGCCCGATCGGCTTCCGTCCTCATATACCAGCATTTTCGATGAGTCCTTGCGTGGCGTAGCCCCTTTGGTTACGATGATCGTAGCCAATGCAGCCCGCAATCCTTTCGAGCGAAGCTCAACTATCTCCTTATACAGGTCTGTCGCCATTTTTTTAAATTAACACGGAAAAAGACCGATCGGTTGTGAAAAAGTTCACTTATGGGGACAAACACACCCATTTTCGATTCATTATTCCCCAGGCAGATGCGATTGTGAGGGCGAAAATAGGTGTGCGCCTGCTGTTTTCAGGGGTGCAAACGGAAGTGAGACTCAAAAGGCAAAAAGAACAGCGCCTGGGAGCGCCGGCGTCCTCGCCGGCACATATTCACGACTACCAGATATGTTTGCCAAAAACCCTACAAGTCGCTGCAGCTCTTTGATTAATTCGAAAATTCCCGATGTGCGCACCTGCCTGCCGGCGAGGACGCCGGCGCTCCCAGGGCATAAGCCCATTAGGTTTAGAGTTCCACTTCCGTTTGCACCCGTTTTCAGGTAGTTGCTGGGATTTGCCAATGTCAAGGAAGCTAATCGTCGGTTAGTCTGCTGCATTGCCAACGGGCTTGAAGGCCTGTTGGCAAGGTTTGTGTAGGAATTGAACGTCAGTTGTTTAGAACTTGAGTTTCATCCCAAACTGAATTACGCGGGGATCGCCTGCTGAAGTGATCGATCCGAATCCGGCATTTCCGAGCACAACGGCAGGAGCACTCAATGGCGGCGTGTTGGTGAAGTTGAAGAATTCCGCGCGAAACTCCATTTTCACGCTTTCCTGCAGTTTTGTGTTCTTGATCAAGGCGAGATCCATATTGCGATATCCAGGGCCGCGCACGGGATTTCTTGAACTGGTGCCGATGGTAAACTGCGGCGCAGCCTGAAACGCGGATGTGTTAAACCACATTGCCGTGCTCGGATTATCAAGAACCGGGTCCCCGACCTTGTTCGGCCGCTGGACGCCAAAGCCCGCAAAAGCGTTGTTATTGGTCGCCTGGGTAAGAGCCAAAGGTAATCCCGACTGGATCGAAATCACAGAGTTGACTTTCCAGCCACCGATCATTTTTCCGACAAGTCCCCTAGTGCCGAAGCGATACCCCGGTCCAATTGGCAGATCATAGGTCCAGCTTGCGGAGAAGTTATTGGGCATATCGCCGGAAGAAACGTCTCTTTCGAGGTGCCGGTTGTAGCTATCCGCCACGGGGTAGTTGGCCACGGGTCCGGTGAAAACAGTGTTGCTGAATACTGAAGATGCATCGTCCAGCAGTTTCGATCGGGTGTAACTTACAAGAAAAGCAATTCCCTTTGCCGCGCGCCTCTCAAGCTTGACTTGCATCGAGTCGTAGTGGGAATTGCCCACATTGTTTCGGAAGAAGCTGACGGTCGTGAACTTTGAGTATGGTTTCAACAGTTGTGCCGCGGTGATAGTCGAGTCTCCGAGCGACGATTGCCTGGGGATAGTTCCGTAATAAGGGTTCGGCACTTTCGTCAGTAGAGAATTTCCTGTTCGAAGCTGGTCTACCGTGAGTTGATTGACATTTACATCCGGGATGCCGAGATGCGTGATCTTGTTCCCCGAATAAGCAATCTCAAAAATAAGGTTATTCGTAAGTTCGCGCTCAATCGTCAGGTTCCACTGCTGTACGTACCCCGAACCTAAACTGCGGTCAACGGTGAATACACCCTGCCCCAGGCCTGCATCCGGCGTAAGAGTAACTGGTGGAACGCTGGGTCCCTTGGACAAGATGAAGGCCGGATTGACATTGTCCAATGTTCGGTTTGAGGAAGTCTGAATGTAGGGGAATTGCGGATTGATAAAGGGAGTGGTGATGCCGGCCATTTCAATCCAGGTCAGACCGTACCCCGACCGCACAACTGTCTTCTCGCTCAAGCGATATGCGAGCCCCAGCCGTGGACCAAAGTTGCCTTTATGAAGGTTTCGGCCTGAATCAGGGAATCCATTCTGCCCGAGATAATCCAGCTGTTGCGTGGCAAGATTAAATATGGCGCCCTGGTTGTCGACTTCCGTTGAAGGGAAATTCAAAGTGTATCGCAAGCCCGCATTGACCATAAAATTGCTGGTGGCCTTCCAATCGTCCTGAATGAAGTACTCCTGGATGTGGGCCCTGGGACGCAGGACTTTCTGTTGCAGGTCGATTGAGAAAGTATTCACCTGGCCCAGGAGGAAACTGGCCAGCGCATTTCCGGTCCCGGAGACACCGGGAAGGTCGGTAAAGAGAGTGCTGAAATTGAACACACCGGTGGGCTGTGGAGGCTGGATAATGTCCAACCGCTCCCAGCGAAAGTCCAGACCGGCTTTAATCGCGTGCCTTCCGCGCAGGAATGAGACCATATCCACTATTTCAGTGACATCGGTGTGGGAGTTTAATGAAGCATTGGAGGGAGATCCTATTTGTTGAATGCCGTTGATCGTGAAGGTGGGCAGAATGTTTTGAAAGGCTGCGTTGCTCGGGAGGCCCGGGAGTGAAATAGCCTGGGAGGGGGGCGAATCGAGTTGGGTTCCAACCTGGGTAATTGAACGCCGCGTGTACCCGGCCCTGAATTCGTTTGCGGTTTTGTCACTGAAGGAATGGATGTAGCCGGATGCAAAGGATTGCCCCAGCGTACTGTTCACCCCGATAAAGCCCGAAGTGAGGCTGCCGCTGCCTTCGGGGAGCGGGGTTACCGGGCTCGACTTGTCAATTGCATAGGAGTATCGCCCAAAAACATGATCCCGGCTTGAGAGCCGGTTGTCGATCCGAATGTCGAATTGATCCAGGTCATCCGGCTCATTGCCGCTTCGCGTGTAGTTATTTGCCGTTCCACTTGTTGTGGGGAGCGGAAAACGATTCAGAAGTGCAACCGCCACCGGGTCCATGTAAGTCAACTTGTTGTTGAGAAATTGGGTTCGCGTGAATCCCCCTCCCGCTTTGGGCACTGTTGTAGCCGGATCGTAAATGGTTGGGACCACTCCGCTGATTTTCTCAGTGAAGATGCCCTGGCGCTGCAGCAGTGTCGGCACAGTGGAAGTTCGCACGCGGTTAATCAACTGCCGGGTCCCCTGATAATCTACGAAGAAAAATGATTTATTCTTAACAATGGGGCCTCCCAGAACACCGCCAAACTGGTTGCGGCGAAACTCCGGCTTTTTCGGGTTGGCTGCCGTTGCAGGGGCAAAGAGGTTTCGTGCGTTCAGAGCTTCATTTCTAAAAAATTCGAACAAAGAACCATGGAATTGGTTGGTCCCCGATTTAGTGGTTAAGTTCACAACACCGCCATTGAACCGTCCGAACTCTGCCGAGGGACTGTTGATTTCCAGCTTGAACTCCTGGATTGCTTCTACGATCGGGTAGAAAGCCACCTGGCCCGGTTCAGGCTGGATGACTGAAATTCCATCATAGAGATATTCGTTGGTTCTGGGACGGCCTCCATTAAGGCGCGGTGTCGTGGAGGCCGGCGG
>JAHFUH010000474.1 GCA_023265215.1 Acidobacteriota bacterium | reverse complement strand
ACTACGCTCTTGCTCAGATTGGGATAAGCGCTTTGACAATCCAAACGCTATTCAAGGTGAGAGAGCTATTCGAGAATACAGGTACAAAAAACTTCAGCACAAAGGCCGCTCTAAACGCAGATGCTATGTGCTTTCCCTCAAACGAAAAAACTAGTATGTGGGCAAATTAACAAATTGCTGCAATCTTTGTCAATAAAAAACTTCCTATAAAAACATGTTTCGGTTAACTCAGGGGAGGTATTCCCAAAATTCGGTGCGCAGCCACCGAATGGCCCGGCGGGTGGCTATATCGAAAACTTTCTTCTTCCCACAGAGGATCTTTCCTACTCCGGTCATTCCCTCTTTGAGGCTGCCGTCAGAATTTTCCAGGTCTCCCTGCACCATCACGGTTCTTTCCATTCCACTAAAATCGGCAACAGGCGCAATATTTCTGACGCGTGCTTGATAGGATCTCTTTGGGTAGCTTCTGACTTTGATCGTGATCGGCAGTCCCAAATGCAGAACATCGATCTCCTTTTCCGGGACCGGCATCTCAATAATCATATTTCCTTCACTAACGATCTGGCAGAAGACGTCTCCCTTGTCCAGATAATCCCCAAGCCGGTTTCGCAGATATGGACTGGCCACGATTCCGTCGATAGGAGCCCGAATCTTTAGGAATTGCAACTGCTGTTCCAGAATTCTCAGCTTCTCCTCAAGATTCTTTATCTGTGATTCCGAGACCCGAATGGATTCTTTTCTTGTGCCTGCCAGTAGGATTCCAAGTTCGCTCTCAGCCTGAGCCAATTCTTTCCGTTTAATGTCCTGATCACGGTCCGTCTGTTCCTCCAAAACTCCCAATTGTCCCCTGGCTTCCAGCAGTTCTCTCTGTTGCACCTGGAATGCTGTTTGATCCCGATCGGCTTCATTCCGCGCTATTAGCCCTTCTGCCAGAAGACTCTGCGTCCTTTCGTTATTCAGCCGTGAATTGTCCAATTCAGCCGTTTTTTTGGCAATTGTCTCATGCAGCAGAGATCGGGATTTTTCAATGCGAGCTGCGCCTTGGAGTTCAGTTTTCCTGGTTTCAATAAATCTTCGCGCTCTTTCGATTTCTTCAGGCCTGGACCCCGCCTTCAATAAGTCCAAAGTTGCTCTTTGGGATGCAAGCTCGCCGGCTGTTTCCTGGAAACTGTTCGCCAGATCGAGATTTTCGATCTCAGCCAGCACATCACCGCCGCGAACCCGCTCCCCCTGCTCAATATAAATTTTCTTCAGGTTCCCCGAAACCTGAGGGGTTACCGAAATCTTTTTTGCCGCCAGCACCGAAAAATCACCGGATACCTTCAGTTCCCATGGAATGAATCCTGCAATGGCGATCAGGACTAAAATCAATGAAATGCGAGGGTTGTTTTTAATGCGCTTAAGAACCGATTTGAGCAGCATCGCCGCAAACGCCGTATTTTCTTTGGCTGCAATCGGGGCGACTGCAACGATGAGAATTGAACTCACAAGCAGGCCGAATCCTTGATACTGTCGAATCATCCAACCTCCCAGACGCAGAACCACCAGAGACAGAAGAATTGCCGTAAATATAGAGGATGACAATCCATACCATAAAAAGATCCGCTTTTCTCTTCTGCTCAATGCCTCGGCTTTTGAGCAAGGTACTCCGGCAACCCAGGACTCAAGCTTGTTCTTTAAATAACCAAAGGACTTAAGCCGGAGATTGGGTATCCCGGCCAGGTCACTCATAAGATAATAGCCATCCAGCCGGATCAGCGGATTTAAATTGAGGAAAAACACGATTCCGGAAAAGGCGATGGTTATGAGGCATACCTGGCTTGCAAGCGTTTCCTGCGCAAGCAGTCTCCAGGCTACTGTTGCAATGGCCCAGAGGAAAATCTGGATATAGCTTCCTGCCGCCGTGACCCAAACACGCTCCCTTTTCTGCAGCATCCATGCATCACTGACGTTGCAATAAAAAGCGGGAATAAAATAGAGAATTAAAAATCCCATTTCAGTTGCTTTGCCGCCGAAGTGTTTCAAGGTCAGGCCATGGGCAAATTCGTGAATTGTCGTTATAACGCAAACGACAATTACGATCAGGGGAATGGAATATAAAGAGAAGAGTTTTCCGAATGAAAAGAAAAGCGATTCCCAATTAGCTATGGAGAGAATGACAGCGATGGATACAAAACCTGCCATTAGTACTGAGAACTGAGTGCCAAAAAAGAACCTCAGTTTCTTTTCCAGCCTCGTTAGAAGCGCATCCGGGCTGAAAACGCGTATCTTAATGGACAGCAGATTGCGAACAAAGCCTCGCTTCTTCACTGCCGAATCTGCAAGCCTGGCCCAGCAGTAAGGATTGTCCAGCAATAAAAGCGATTGCAGTTTCTCGGTGAATTCTCGTACCTGAATTTCAAGAACTGCCGTCTGGTGCTTTTGGGAAACGCTGCCTGCTATGGAATCGAAGCCGAGTTCTCCATTCAAGAGATGCAGGACGGATGCCTGCACTGCTGAGAACCGGTAGAACCGGTTTACAATCGGATCTTTCACTATAACGGAAGCGTTGGCTTCCGTATGAATCTCGAGATCCGATCGCAACTTTGCATGCGTATTGTTCACTCGAGCCTCTGCAGGGAGTAGTCGGTGCGCATCATAGTAAGAGATGCTATCAATTGCAACGAGAATGCTGCAAAACGAAAGGAACGCGGGCAAGTTGCCGGTGCTTCGACGCTACAATATCAAATAATATTTTCTGTTGTTTCTAAACGGCAGGCAATCGTATAAAATCGATCCGAATTCTTGATCGCGCAGGATTTCAAAAGGAGGCTGTGATGCTACGGAAGATTCTTGTTGCCTTTATTATATTGCTCTGCTTGGTCGTTTTAAGTGCTTGCAGCAAAAAAGCCGAAAAAGTTGAAGAAACCGCCGCTCCTGAAGTTCAGAAGCCAGAAGTTGTTCCTGGCGAAATGGTTCTGATTCCGGCAGGCGAATTTGTAATGGGAAGCAATGACAGGGGGCCGAATAATGAACAATACTTTTCATACCCCGAGCATAAGGTGAATCTGCCGGCTTATTGGATCGACAAATATGAAGTCACCTTTCTTCAGTTTCAGGAATTTTCGCTGAAGACAGGCTATCTTGGAGAAGGAGCGAAAGAAAACAAAGACTGGCGGCTTTTCGCAACGCCTGATCGCGCTCTCTTCCCCGTACAGTCCATTACTTGGAATGATACAAACGAATACTGCAAGGCCAATGGGAAAAGACTTCCGACTGAAGAAGAGTGGGAAAAAGCTGCTCGTGGAACAGACGGCAGAAGATATCCATGGGGAAACGAATGGGATCCCAATAGAACAAACACTTTTGAAGGCAGCGCAAGAAAACCGGTAGCGGTTGGAATATCCAACGATGTCAGTCCCTATGGCGTTAACGATACGCTGGGCAATGTCCAGGAATGGACGAGTACCTGGTATAGCGGCTATCCTGGAAATCCCAAAGAGGATTCCAATTTTGGAAAGAAATTCCGTGTTGTCCGTGGCCTTTCTTCGAACCATATAGGCAAAAGGGGCCATATCTGGGATCGATCCGCATATGTGCCGGGGGCGCTCTATAATTTTGGCTTCCGATGCGCTAAGGACGCGACACCGGAAGAGGCCGCGAAAGCCAAATAGAATTTACGATTGACGATTGCAATCATACGTATGAGTTCAATCGTAAATCGTAAGTGCTTTATATCACGCGCAGAAAAAAACATTTCAGATAGTAGGTTTCTGGCATGCCTGCAAGCACCGGATGGTCTGTCGACTGCCCGCGGCGCTCGATTACCTGGATATAGCGGTGAGTGTCGCGAGCCGCTTCGCACAGGATATCAAGAAAGTCCGCCTCCGACATATGATAGGAACAGCTCGATGTGATGAGAATCCCCTCTGGCCGGAGGAGCTTCATTGCCCGCAGGTTGATTTCTTTGTACCCGCTGCGGGCGCCCGGCAGGGCTTTGCGATTTTTTGCGAATGCAGGGGGATCCAGGCATATGGTATGGAACGAATGTCCGGCAATTTCCAGTTCGCGTAAAAAATCGAATACATTGCCGGTCTCGAACTTCACGTTGTTGAATCCATTGAGTTCGCAATTTCTCTGCGCCAGCTGAAGCGAATCGTGCGAGATGTCTATCGCCAGCACGGATTCGCAATTGCGAGCGAATTGGAGAGCAAAAGCCCCCGTATTTGTGAAGCAATCCAAGGCTTGCCCTGAGGCGTGCTTCCGGGCTGCAATCCGGTTTTGGCTCTGATCCAGGAAAAAGCCGGTTTTTTGTCCTCCCTGCATATCCACGAGAAAACGGATTCCGTCTTCCACTATTTCAATATGGTCGGGAACCACTCCCGATAAAACGCTCCTGATCTCTTCCAGGCCCTCAAGCCGCCGCGTTTTTACGTCGTTTCTTTCCAGAATGCCTGCAGGGTGGAGCAGACTATTGAGAATTTCCACAATCAGGGGCTTTATGGCATCGGCCCCGCTGGACAAGGTTTGCAGAACAAGGCAGTCACGATAGCGATCGACAATAATGGCGGGGAGCAAATCTCCTTCTCCAAAAACCAGCCGGCACGCGGATTCCTCTGCGAAAATATTTCTTCGGCGGGCGATAGCCAACTCGATCCGGGTTCGAATCAATTCCGGCGTGGGCG
>JAHFUH010000473.1 GCA_023265215.1 Acidobacteriota bacterium | reverse complement strand
CAGTGATCCCGCCATGGAATTTCCCCTGTGCAATTATGGTTGGAATGACTGCCGCCGCTTTCGTGGCCGGCAACACTGTTGTTATGAAACCGTCTTCAGACTCTCCGGCAATCGCGGCTTTTTTCATGGAGATCCTGCATGAGGCCGGTCTGCCTCCCGGCGTTGTCAACTATGTAACCGGAGGAGGATCATCCATCGGCAATGCTCTGGTCGAGCATCCCAAAATCCGGTTTGTGGCATTCACGGGGTCCAAAGAAGTCGGGTTGCATATCAATGAGGAAGCCGCCCGTCCGCGGCCCGGACAAATCTGGATCAAGCGAGTTGTGGCTGAAATGGGAGGCAAGGATTTCATCATTGTGGACGAGGACGCCAATCTGGAAGCTGCACTGACAGGTACACTCGCAAGCGCTTTCGGATACCAGGGACAAAAATGCTCGGCCTGTTCAAGACTCATCGTTCACGAAAAAATCTATTCGAAATTTGTGCAAAACCTGGTGGAGCGTGCAAAAACAATCACAGTCGGTCCGGCAATGGATCCATCCAGCTACATGGGGCCTGTCATCAACGAGAATGCAATGGACAATATTCTCCGTTACATCGATATCGGGAAAAAGGAGGCAAAATTGATTCTCGGGGGCGAGCCGGCGGAAGGAGACGGCTTTTTCATCAAGCCGGCCATTTTCATCGATGTTTCTCCCGCAGCCAGAATTGCCCGAGAAGAAATTTTTGGGCCTGTTTTGACGGTCATAAAAGCGAAAGACTTTAACGATGCGGTCCGAATAGCAAACGACAGCGAGTATGGCCTCACAGGCTCAGTTTTTTCCACGAACAGGGAGCACATAACGCAGGCGAAACAAGAGTGCCATGTGGGAAATCTTTATATAAACAGGAAATGCACGGGAGCGCTCGTGGGAGTTCATCCATTTGGCGGATTTAATATGAGCGGAACGGACTCAAAAGCCGGCGGCAGAGACTACCTTCTGCTGTTTACGCAGGCAAAGGTGATTTCGGAAAAACTCTGAAACCCAATTACGAGTGACGAATTACGAATTGAAAAATACTCCTGAAATTGGGATTGCACCTTAAGTATAAGGGGTATGATTTAATTCGTAATTCGTCACTCGTAATTCGTAATTATTTCTTGATGCACATCCGCATGAACAGGAGCCCGGTGAGTAGTTTTGGATAAAAATCCGTGGATTTCTGAGGCATGCGTTCTCCCGCCAGGGCGACACGCTCCATCTGCTCCGCAGTTGTCGGATTCAGGAAGAAAGCGGCCTGGTATTTTCCCTCGCTAACCAAACGGATGCAGGACTCCCGCTCGCGCACATAATCCAAATGTCCCTGAGCCGCCAGCTTGCCCTCATCGATGCCGAGGTGACGCTCCAAAATTAATGCATGAAGGACGCTGACATCGAGCCGGCGATATTCTTCAGAATGGCTGAGCAATAGAGGGTCTGCTTCGGCTTGTTTCTTAAGCCGAAGCAGGTAGAATTTTTTCAAATCTGCCGGATAGAAGCCGAAGACGTTTTCCTGCGCATCCTGATTCTCCTGCATCTTCTCCCAGAGTTCCTCGGATGTGCCGGCGTGCGTCACTTCAAATCGGTCTTCCACATTTTTCAGGAATGCATGGGAATCAAAATCAGTCAGATCTCGAATCAGACGATGGGTGGGGAGTATCGTCACGCCGTCGGCGCTGTTGAAGCAAGTCACCATGCGCTTGTCGAACGACTCAATTGCGGCGGGTTCCCAGTTTCGTTTCTCGCATTCGTGCATGAAGTTCACGGAGGTTTCAAATCGGTGATGACCGTCGGCGATAAAAAGCTTCTGCCGGTTCATGGCAGTCTGGATTTTTTTCTGAGTTTCCAGGTCATAAATTGCCCAAATACGGTGAATAGCCCCGTATTCATCCGTCACTTCAATTTCCGGAGGCCTGCCCGAAATCGCCTGATCCATGATGCGATTTACGGTTAATTTCTCATCCGCATACAGCATGTAGATAAAGTCCTCATTTCCCTCGACGCTGCGCATTAAACGAAGCCGATCCTGTTTAGGCTCCGCCAATGTGTGCTCATGTGGCACGATTCCCGCGCCGGAATTTTTTAAATCCAGAAGTGAGATGAATCCCTTCTGGATCCTGGTGCAGCCTTCAGCAAAATATTCCTGATAATAGGGGTAAATGGCCGGCGTGGAATCCTGGATCAGTGCTTCCTCATCGAGCCATTGTTTGAAGCTGGTCCCGGCATCTTCGTATTTGGTTTCGGTATCCTGCCTTTTCTCAAGGTTCAAGGTATCCGCACCACATTGTAGGGGGAGCGTTGATAATAGTCCTCCTGCATTAAGGGCGAGGTCTTATCGTAAGGCTGTGTGACTACCTGGTTGAGATCCCCTACGATTGCCCTGTTGTAGCGGAATCCCCGAAAAGGATATAGAAGGGCCAATGCATCCTCCCTTTTTTGGGTTCAACTGTGGATTTTCTGTGCTTAAGCCTTGGTCCCTTTTTCGGCAGGAATCAGGTTTAGGCCTGCCAAAACAGATGAAACTTTAGTGCGTGCTCCATCGGAGATTCGGACAAGCGGCAGCCGGTATACTTCTCGAATTTTGCCCATCATTGCAAGAGCTGCCTTAACAGGAATCGGATTGGATTCGACAAAATTAATCTTCATAAGGGAGTAGAGTTTGCGATTCCATTCTCGGGCTTCTTCCTGACGGCCTGCGAGACAGCAGGCGGTGAATTTCGACATCATTCCCGGGACTTCGTTGGATGCCACGGAGATAATGCCGTTTCCTCCGAGCGCAATAACCGGGAGCGTAAGTGAATCATCTCCGGAGAATACCCGGAAGCGCACAGGCGCGCGTGTGCAGATATCGCCGATTTGTGAGATATCTCCGCTGGCTTCCTTTACTCCTGCGATGTTGGGTAATTCAGCAAGGCGCAGGAGCGTATCCGGCAGGATGTTCGTGCCGGTTCTTCCCGGGACGTTATAAACGATGATCGGCAAATCGGTGGACTCCGCGAGAGCACGGAAGTGCTGATACACGCCCTCCTGCGTCGGCTTGTTGTAATAGGGGCACACCGAGAGGATGCCATCCACTCCCAAGGTTTTCAGTTCGGCGATGAGGCTGCTGATTTTGGCGGTGTTATTGCCGCCGGCGCCCGCTATAACCGGAACGCGTCGCGCCGCCGTCTTCACTGTGATTTTAACGACCGCAAGATGCTCTTCGTGATTCAGAGTAGGACTTTCGCCGGTTGTGCCGCAGGGCACAAGGAAATTGATTCCTTCCTGGATCTGCCAATTCACCAGTGATTCCAGCGTCTTCTCATCCAGGCTGCCGTTCGCATGGAACGGAGTGACCAATGCCGTACCGCAGCCTTGCAGCCTATCGAGATTGCCCATAAGATGCCTCGCTTTGTTTAGGGTCTGTGAGGAAAGAACATGCACACTTTGCTGCTGGCCCCAGGCCCGCTGGCGAGGCGCGAGCGACGAGCATGCCGGGCGGCATATAAAGAGCGAGCAATGACGCCGGCGGGCCTGGGGGCCATAGCCCAAAAGGGGCGCGGCGGCGGGCGGGCATCTGCTTCGTTGCCGCGCCTCGACGATGGCACCGCATCGCCTGCGTCGCGGCGCCTCGCATCTGTCCGCCCGGCGCTCGCGCCAAAGTGTACATGTTATTTCCTCACAGACCCTTAATTATAATCCAACGATTTCCCGGAAAACCTGCCGGAAATCGAAAAATCCTTTTTTGCCTGCAATCCACCTTGCAGCCAGAACCGCTCCTTCCGCAAATCCCTGGCGGCTTCGAGCCCGGTGTTCGAGGATAATTGTGTCCGCCTCGCTATCGAAGCCTATGACATGAGTCCCGGGAATCCAACCGGCGCGAATGCTTGCAATCGAAAGGTTTGGATTGCTGAGGTGGGGGCGCATCATGTCGAGCAAATTCAGAGCTGTTCCCGAAGGTGCGTCCTTTTTGGCCCGGTGATGCTCTTCAGAGACAAATGCGTCGTATTGCGGGACCATTCCCATGACCCGCGATGAATGGGCCACAATCTCAAAGAAGAGATTCATCCCAAGAGAAAAATTTGCGCCATGAATCAGGCCGATTCCGGAATCGAGCACAATCTGTTCGACTTTGGCGCGATGAGCCGCCCATCCCGTGGTGCCGATCACCAGGTTTATTCCAAGGCGCGCCGCCGCTTCGATATTGGGCAACACCGCTTCCGGTTGGCTGAATTCGACGGCGACATCAACGCCTGCCATTGAAATCGGGGTAATTCCGCTCCCTCCGGCATTGTCTGCGATGTCCAGCTTCGGGCTGACTTCCCATCCCTGGCGCAAAGCGATCGCTTCGACCAGTTTGCCCATTTTCCCATATCCCAGCAGTGCTAGTTTCATAATTCTCCCGGCGTGGTCCTTTCGTTATTCGAAGATGCGCGGGTCCACTTTTCTGAAAAAAGCGTCATGCAAATTCCGGACGGCTTCAGGCAGCCGGTCCTCATCAATGACAAAAGTAATATTGATAGCCGAAGCTCCCTGGGAAATCATGTAGATATTTATATCCTGGAGAGCGTTGAACACGATATGCGGCACTCCGGCAATATTCCTGAGCTTGTCTCCCACGCAGCAGACGATAGCCTTCGAACCTTCCACCTTCACTTCGCCGACTTTTTT
>JAHFUH010000472.1 GCA_023265215.1 Acidobacteriota bacterium | reverse complement strand
CGCCCCGAAGGGCGGCCGACTCGCAGAATTGCAAGATCCTTTTGCAATTTAATGCCTATGGTCAAGCCTGAGAGTCGGCCGCAGAATGTGAAGTTATTATTGCGCGAGCCCTAAGTACTGAATGGCTCAAATATGGCAACGAAAAAAATAACGCAAAGACGCAGAGGCGCAAATAATATGTTGCACAACTCGCCTTGCTCGCCGTTCTTTCCTCGACAGGCCCTTATTGGCCGTTTAGCGAATTTTCTTTTGGCTGAAAAATTTTGGATATTTTTGTGTAACAGGTTGAAACCTCCACAGTATGTATATATGTCCCTCAAATTTGTGCCCGTTTAAAGGGGGGCAGAGCTCCGACGCTCTGTCCCCTCCTCTTTTTGGATGTCCCTGCCCAGACCCCGGTTCCATGCAAGAAACCCAGTCACAGTTCATCTTTTTCTTGTTCGGAACGCGAAATACACCGATAGGACAATAATTGGAGTCAGCAGCAAGCTCTGCATCTTGGGAATTGCGCCGACGGCGCAGAATAATGCGATAATTCAATTGATTTGTCCGCATAATCCGCGTCCCTGCGGTGTTCCATGTCCTGGTTTATTCACCCAGGCAATTGAGGGGATACATCCCAAACCAAAATTGACTCGCATTTTGAAAAAAGCAATTATTAGTGAGGAATTCGACTTAATAAATAGGATAGAGACCTTGGTATTCAGATATCAGCAGGGGACCAGGCTATGCAAAATGAAATTGAGCGTCTTCGGAGAAAGTTCAGCGATGGGCGATCGGAGTTGTTCAGCAACTTAAGTTGGACTGCACCTTCACGGGACCTCCTGGAGTCGCACACAAATCTGATTGATGGCCTCCTGAAAGAAATTCACGAAATCTCGTGCAGTGCTGCATTGAAAGAAACCGCACCCACCGGGCATTCCGGATTGGCAATCGTCGCAACAGGGGGCTATGGCAGGAGGGAGCTCAATCCTTACTCGGATATTGACATTGCTTTCATCCCTTCCGAAGAGGAGGATCCCTGGGTCGAAGCAGTTGTTCATACCGCTTTCAAGCTGGTGATGGATGTTTTTCTGTCTTTGCGCGATGTACATGTAGGCTACTCCTTTCGTCCCATTGCTGAAGCGACGGCTTGGGATGTGGCGACCAAGACAGCGCTCCTGGACATCCGCCATATATGCGGGGACCGCTCGCTTTCTGAAAGGCTCCAGAACCGCATTCGGGAGGTATTGTCGCCACTGGATCTGATGCTGGAATCGCCTCAGGCAGGAGATGAGAACCAGGCGACAATCTACTCGGTTGAGCCAACCTTGAAAGAAGGTCCCGGATCACTCCGGGACCTTCATCGCGCGCGTTGGATTTTCAAGTTGCTTTTGGGTGGCAACGCTCTGGAAATAGCGCTGAAGGATCGCGAAATATTATCGGAGAAGCAGATCGGCGCAATTCGGGATGCAGCCGATTGGTTTTGGCGAGCTCGGACCTGGCTACATCTGGCTGCCGGAAAGCTTTCAGATGTCCTGATCAGTAATTACCAGGACCGGATTGCTCGCGAATTAGGAGGCTGCTCCGCGCAGACGTGGTTGTCCCGGCACTTTGTCCATGCAGAAAACCTCGCGAGGTTTCGCGAAACCGCTATTCGAACGCTTCTTCAAGGGCCCTTGAAAATTGATGGCATCCGAATAGAAAACGGCCGACTGTTCCTGCCCGATGAGTCTTCCGGGCATGGCTCAGCCGTCTCGCTTTTTTACAATTCCCAGAGGTATTCGATTCCCGTATGCCTGCGTGATCTTAAGAGTCTTGGAGAAGCGCGGGAGCAGTCTATTCTGCAGAAGACGTCGGATGAAGAAACCTGGGCTTTTAATCAGATACTGAGCGAAAGCAGGTGCGTCTCCGCTACTCTGAGAATCCTGGCGGAGCTTGGAATCCTGGACAGGTTCATACCCGGCTTTTCCGATACGATGCGGTTTGTTCCGCCCGATCCCGCCCACCGGTACACGGTTGGTGAACATGCCCTCAGGATAGTCCAGCACCTTGAGCTTCTGCGATCCGGCGAGGATAGGGATGGGCAGCGGTTTTCTGATTTGCTGGAGCAATGCCCTCATTTCGATATCCTGTGTCTTGCCGCCTTGATTCACGATACCGGGAAGCTCCTCTTCAACCGGGATCACAGTGAATCCAGCGCTGAAATTGCGAAGACTGTTTCGGCAAAACTGAATCTTGCTCCGGAAAAACGTGAGATTCTCGACATCGTTGTGAGACAGCATCTGCTTCTTGTCCGAACTGCAAGGCTTCACGACCTGAATTTCTCGAATGTCATTCAGAAAGTGGCGGAGCTGGTCCCAAGCATCGAAGCTTTGCGTCATCTTTATGTCTTTACCTATGTGGATTCATGCGCGGTCTCTGAGAAGAACTGGACTTCGATGGATTTCAGGGATCTGGAAGATTTGTACGGCAGAATGCAGGATTTCTACACGCGCACGTCGGCAGAATTTGCCGGCAATGTGCCATTTGAAGACCGGATCGGATTGATCCGGAAAAAATTGACGGCGCTCCATCCTTCAAAAGACGAAGTGGCGGTTTTCATGCACTGCCAGGCGATGCCGGCGGGTTATGTTCTGAATACCCCTTTAAACGAGATTGTATCCCATCTGCAGCTTCTTGAAAAATTGGAGGAGGAAAAAGTCGTTCTGGATATCTACAATCGGCCGGGAGATGATTATTCGGAGCTAACCGTCTGCACTTATGACGATCCCATGCCGGGCATGCTGGCGAAAATAACAGGCGTGCTTTATGGCTGCAATGTGGACATTCAAAGAGCTCAAGCTTTTACAATGGAAAAGGAGAAGCCCGTAGTCCTGGATACTCTTTGGATCAGGGCAAACGGGATGCAGGTCTCAGAACAAAAGGCCAGACGAATCCGTGCGTCCCTCAAAGAAGTGCTCACGGGAGTCAAACCGATTGATCTCTACCTGAAACAGGCGGGGAAGAATCCGCCGGACGGCATTCCATTGGATGTGATCGATTTACGCAATGATCTTTCCGAAGAGCACACGGTGGTTCACATTGTCGCTCACGACCTGCAGGGTCTTCTTTATATTATGACCAGAGGTCTTTCACGTTGCGGGCTGCATATCCATTCTGCCAAGGTTGCGACTTTCCATGCCCGCGCTGAAAACAATTTTTATGTCACTACGGCAGGCGCTGGCCAGATAGCCGATTCCGATTTGGCGGAATGGACGGAGCATCTCAAGCAATTTTTGTTAGGGAAAAATTAGGGGCCTTGGAGCGAGGAACAACTCAAAGTCAATGGAACAACGAACAATGGCACGGATTGCACTGATTTCACGGAAACAATAAATCTATATTAGTGAAATCCGCGGAATCCGTGGCGTCTTTCAGCGGCGCAAAGTGGCTATCAGCCTTTTTGGGAAAAGCAGCAATTCGAGCGCGTCCCGGATGTCGGATACAACCACCTTTGCTTTCAGCAGAGTTTCCACCGCGGCGCCCTCCGGACCTATAACCAAAATTCCCAGAGCAGCTCCTTCCAGCATGGCGGCATCATTCGCTCCATTTCCGACGGCTGCAACACCTCCTGCCCCTAAACGTTCGATATAGTCAATCTTAGCCTGCGCCTGATTTTGCGTGGGGATTCTGACGGCTGTGAGTTGAAGAATCCGGTCTATTTCTTCCTGCCTGCCGTGCGTATCTGCCGTTACAAGATGAAGATCGACTTCTTTGCGAAGCCGGGCAAGCCTTTCTGCGACGCCTTCAATAAGCTGTCCATCTCTTGCGATAGTTCCGTTTACGTCGAGCACAAGGTGCTGTAACTGCAGTGGATTTGCTCCTGGAATAATGATTTCTATCATCCAGCCAGTTTACCGCAAGGGAGAGGGAACCGCCACATTGTAGTAAGTCCCAAAAGAATTTATTCGCCAAAACAACCCCGATAGTGGTAAAACTTGGGACAACATAAATCAAAAGCGGGCGCTTTATCTGCGCAATTGTGAGGGGAATAAGATGCGAACTACATTGCATCGCTTATTTGCGGTGTGGTTGCTCTTCTGCTTCGGCAATGCAGCTTGGACACAAACGAACGGCAACCAAGCCTGTGTGCGTGTTATGTCCTACAACATTCGCTACGGCACTGCGAATGATGGGAAGAATCACTGGAACACGCGCAAGGAATTTCTTATCTCAACAATCAAGACGTTTGATCCCGATCTGCTCGGTACTCAGGAAACGCTAGGGTTTCAGCGGGATTATCTGGCCGCGCAATTGATGGGCTATGAGGTTGTGGGCGCAGGCCGCGACAACGGTAAAGACAAAGGAGAAATGGCGGCGATCTATTTCAAGCGCAGCCGGTTTGAGAAATTAGACTGCGGTCATTTCTGGCTGAGCAAAACGCCTGAAGTGGCTGGAAGCAAGAGCTGGGGTGCCGCATGCCCACGGATGGTTACATGGGTCAAGTTGCGCGACTGCCAAGGGCCAGAGGATGAGCCGGTTGTTTTTCTCAACACGCATTTTGACCATCACGGAACGCGGGCGCGGCTGGAATCGGCATGGCTGTTGCGCCGTTGCGTCGCCGAATTAGGCAAAACCAACCGCATCATTGTTACCGGCGATTTCAATGCGGGAGAAGACAGCATGCCTTACCACATGTTTTTTAGCGCA
>JAHFUH010000471.1 GCA_023265215.1 Acidobacteriota bacterium | reverse complement strand
TTGACGTGCCCATGCGCGTGGACGTCGTCGGCTTTTTGTTTTGCATGTCCCGCAAAGCCGTCCACGTCTGTGCCCACGACCCCGTCCAACGCCCACGAATTCCATGAACTTGGAACGGTATTGACTTACCAATGCCCCGTCCATAGACTCAATTTGAAAAGTTGAAGGGAAGGCGCCGATGAATAGTGGGAAAATTCTAGTGATAGAGCCGTTCTCGGGTATTAGCGGCGATATGATGATCGGGGCTCTACTCGATCTCGGGTTCAATTTCGATGAACTCAAAGACAAGTTGGCGTTGCTGTCCTTGAAAGGATACGAGCTGTCCTGCGAGAAGTGCATGCGCTCAGGCATCGCCGCAACCAAATTTAATGTCGATGCAGGGCATTCCCATCATCATCGTGGTTTTACCGACATACGGCAGATGATTGAATCAAGCGGGCTTTCGCCTTGGGTGAAGGATAAGTCGATCGAAGCTTTCCGAAGGCTTGCGGAGGCGGAAGGGAAGATTCACGGAATGCCTCTTGAAAAGGTTCACTTTCACGAAGTCGGAGCCGTTGATTCCATCATAGACATTGTGGGATCGATGATTGCCCTGGAGTCATTCCTGCCTGCGGGGATTTTTTCTTCGCCGGTCAATGTCGGCCAGGGGACACTTCAATGTCAGCACGGAATCTACCCGGTTCCAGGCCCGGCTGCGCAGGAGCTTCTCAGTGGCATCCCTGTTTTCACGAATGAAGTAACCGGAGAATTGACCACTCCGACAGGTGCCGCGTTGTTATCGGCCCTGGTCGAAAGCTTCGGTCCGCGTCCTTCAATGAAGATCTCCTGCACAGGATATGGCGCCGGAACGCGACAAACGCCGGGGAATGCAAATGTGCTCAGGATCAGTTACGGGGAACTGGCGGAGAATGCCCTGAATGACGCAATTTCTCCTGAGGAAAGAGTGACGGTCATTGATGCAACCATCGATGACATGAGCCCGCAGATCTATGGGTATTTTCAGGAGAAAGCCCTTGCGGCCGGCGCGCTGGATGTCTACTCGACTCCTATCCAGATGAAGAAGAACCGGCCTGCGCTTAAGATGACGTGCATCTGTGCCGTGGCCGATCTGGATCGGCTGACCGAGCTGATATTCCGGGAAACAACGACCATCGGGATTCGATATACCTATGCTCATCGCAAAACCTTGAGCCGGGAATTTCACAAAGTGGTAACCGGCTATGGATCGGTTACAATGAAGGTATCCTTGCTTGACGGCAAACAGGTTAATTTTGTGCCCGAGTTTGAGGACTGCCGCCGACTGGCATCGGAGAATGGAGTGGCTCTAAAAGAGGTGCAGGCGGCTGCCGTTCATGCATACCTTCAAGACAAAAAATAATTTTTTATCATTCATTGAGGCCAAGAAATGTCGGAAGAAATCCTTTCCCAGATCAGTATTGAAGATTTTGCCAGGGTTCAGCTGCGCGTGGGTCAGATCTTGGAGGTTGAGAAAATTGAGGGCTCTCGTAAACTGCTAAAGCTCCGCGTGGATATCGGCGCCGAAGTCCGGCAGGTCGTTGCGGGAATAGCGGAAGCTTACGAGCCTGCAAGTTTGCTGAACAAGAAAGTCGTGATAGTGTCAAACCTGAAACCGGCAAGACTTATGGGAGTTGAGTCTAACGGCATGGTTGTAGCTGCATCCGTGGATGGGAAGCCTGTTCTGGCCACTTTCGCGGAGGAGGTTCCAAACGGAGCTCTGCTCAAATAGAAAATTGCGATGCGCAGGAATTCGTATACGTGCACGTCCACGACCACGAGCGCGATGATCTGTGGTAAGATCCTTGGGTTCTTAAATTGAGAGTGTCCATTGAATCCGCACGAAGTTTATAGATTGATCGAAGACGGCATGCTGCAGGTGGAGAAAGAACTGGAGCGCGAGTCCAGCTCCGGTATTCAGCTTATAGACCATATCAGCCGCTATATCTGCAACAGCGGCGGCAAACGGATCCGTCCTGCAATTCTGCTTCTCAGCTCTCAGATGTGCGGCTATGACGGGCCGATCGGTTCGCGGCTTGGAGCTGTGATCGAACTCATCCATTCGGCCACGCTGGTTCATGACGACATCATCGACAATGCGACCGTGCGCCGTGGCCACGCTTCGGTGAACGCACAATGGGGGAATGAGATCACCGTTCTGATAGGCGACTGGCTTTATATGACATCGTTCAAACTGGCGCTGGGCCAGCGTCATTTCCAGATCCTGGACATCCTTATTGAAGCCACTCGCAAGATGGTTGAAGGCGAACTCATTCAACTTACCTTCAACGGCAATATGGATATTACGGAAGAGCAGCATTTGGACATTTCAATACGTAAAACTGCATTCCTCTTTTCAGCCTGCTCGCAGCTTGGGGGAATTCTGGGGCCGGCCAGCCAGGAAGAAGTGGAACGCCTTCGGCTCTATGGCCTAAATGTCGGGCTTGCATTCCAGTTGGTCGATGACGTTCTGGATCTTACCTCCAATGAAAGCACTCTCGGCAAGCCCGTCGGCAACGATTTAAAGGAAGGGAAGCTGACACTGCCTCTTATTTACCTTATGCGCGATGGGAAACCGCAGCACCGCGAGCTGGTCCGAAGAGCTCTTTGTGAAAAGGCTCCCGATAATTCACTTCGCGATGAAATATTCCGCCTGGTTCAGGAATATCGCACAGGCGATCAGGTCTTGGAAAAGGCGAAGAATTATGCGCATCAGGCAATTGCCTGTCTGGAAGGTTTCCGCGACTGTCCCGCTCGCGACGCCCTGACATCTATTCCAAACTACATCGTTCAGCGCGACAGATAAAATAAAATTACGAGTTACGATTTGCGAATGACGAATTAAACCATACAGCCCGGCATTGGTAGCATTCGCCGTTTCATGTCGTATCCGCTTCGATCTAGCGGTTCTCGTTCATGTGAATTTCTTCGAAGAGCGTTACTTGCGGGATTTTGTTGAAATGCGAATCGCTGGCATAGATTGGGATCCGGCAACGCCTCGCAACCGCAGCGATAAGGCAATCGCTCGGAGGCACGGTGATGCCTGCCCATCGGAGCTGAGCAAATGACCTTGCCGCCAAGCGAAAATCCGCGGCTTGCTCAGCCTCGTATTCCCAGATGGACATTTTTCTCTCGATCTTCTCAAAAGCATCGACATCACGGCTGCCTTGGAGGACTTCCTGCAGGACCTGTCCACAGATGACGACACGTTGATCTCTGATGACCGCGCTCAGCGTCTTCACCGCATCGTGGGTGCCCCGAAAGAAATCAATCCAGATGGATGAATCAACCAATACTCTGCCGTTTTCGGCCATGGCGTTTCACTTTCCGAAGCTCCTCTCGTTCTGTTTGCCTCCAGTCGAGATCAGTCAACTTGCTCCCGGCCAAGGACAGAAACTCCTCGCATTGTCTTCTTTTAAGGAAATCCTGGATGGCGCGACGAATGGCCTCAGAACGGCTGACGCCACTTTCCACTCGCATCAATTCGTCCATCAATTCCTCATCAATCGCGATTGTAGTTCGCATAATATAAGCATTATAAAACGAATACAAATTCATTATCAATATTCATAATAGGGTTTTAACAAAATCACTTACCGGTGGTTTACGGACTGGTCCATTGTTTGTGCGGCAATGCGCGGAGAATGGGCGCCGCAGCTTTCGGTTTCGAGGTTTTCCAGCACATTCTTTAATGAAGGATAGAAGCCGAACTGGCGCAGAATCTCGAGTTTTGGCAGGACATTGTTTTTTGCGTCAATGAGGAAGAACCCTGGAAATATGTCCGGGTTTTCCACGATCAGTTTAAAATAAGCAGCGTATTTATCCGGCAGAATGACATCGATACCTGTGCATATCTCATGTCCGGTCAAGACAAATTCCGGCAATAACGAAGGGCGGAATTCAAGGGTTGCCTTAGGCGCCCATTCTCTGTAGATCTCAGTCTGGGGAAGCAGCGAGAGAAGGCTTGGCAGGATTCGGGCGCCCATGCTTCGAAATGAGACCATCTGAAATAGTGTCTGATGGAAATCATCCATAGTCTCAAACGGGAAACCCCAGATATAAAACGCATCCACTCGCGGGAATATGTCTATTGCCTTGGGGATGATCCGCATGGTCTCTTCCACGGTAAATCCCTTTTTAATCTCTTTCAGCATCCGGTCGGACCCTGATTCAATGCCAAAACGCAACTCCAGGCATCCGCTGTCGGCCATGGCCTGCATCATCTCAATGTCACACAGATTGACTCTGCCGAATGCTTTCCAATGGACGCTTAACCGGTATTCATGATGCAAATCATCATCGCGGAAGCGAACAAGATGGTCTCGGTCGACAAGAAGATGCTCTTTGTCCCACCGACCGTGGTGTGCGCGAGACAACTAATGCGCCGTGGCAGCCGATGCTGCAATCTGACCAAAAGCGGACATTTATTTGCTCGGCATGGAAGGAGTTCTGAGCATAGTCCGTGTTCAATTAATTAACTATTTTATTCCGGGACGCGGATTCCGCGGAATATGCGGAAAAACGCGAAGTGTGTTTCAATTTGTAATTAGTAATCCTTAATTCCATTTAGGTAAACCACCGCCTCTGGCGGTGAGACACGACAAAGCTCTGCTGTACCGGCGGCAATATTTTTGTATAGGCTCTCCCTCTTGGGAAGGTCCTCCCATGGAGCGAAGG
>JAHFUH010000066.1 GCA_023265215.1 Acidobacteriota bacterium | reverse complement strand
CTATAAGGGCTCGCGCAAGAATAACTTCACATTCTGCGGCCGGCTCTCAGGTTGAACAATAGGCAGGAAATTGTAATAGGATATTGTATTATCAGTTCCGGCCGCCCTTCGGGGCGCGGCGGCGGGCGGGCATCTGCTGCGTTGCCGCGACTCGGAGATGAACCACATCGCCTGCGTCGCGGCGCCTTGCATCTGCCCGCCCGGCGCTCGCGCCAGAATGTGAACTTATTCTTGCGCGAACTCTAAGGATCGGGGCAGCCAAACCCACTGTTTCGTCGACTCATAACGGGAGCAGCCACCGGCTGTTTCGCCAGATCCGAGGCGGAATACTGTTCGAGGAATGCCAGCAGCTTTTCGTGCAGTGGATGCCCCTGATTATAGATGCCCAGGTTCGCACCGATGAACAATACGTATCCTCGCCCCTAAATAATCTGTTTTGCCAATTCTGATCCATAATAAGTTCGCATTCGCAAGAATATTTCATCGTTACCGTGCAATTTCCAAGGCTAAATGTCGCTATATAGATTGGATCGACAGGTAATCTAAAACGTTCAATCGTCGATTTCGTCCACTCAATGTGCAATATTGCGAGAACAATGAGGTGAACCTTGCGCCTGCCGGATCAATTGCCAAGACCAAGAGTGCCGCTACGATCACGATTCTGCCCACTGCCATGGATCATTGGCCCGGCAGTGGGAATAGGTTTTGCCTGCTATGGACTTGGTGGGCTTATTTACGAAACAAAATTTGGAAGACCCAGTTCCACGAGTGCTCTCGGGTTCTTCGCAATCCCAATTATCAGCCTCCTTATAGGCGGAGCCGCATCCGTAATCGCGTTCGGAGTGCGCTTATTGTGGAAAATAACCGGCCTTCGAGTCATCTTTGTCGAACCATGGATTATCGCTGTGATCTGCGGAACGTTGATTGTGGCAGCTCTAATCCTTGGCGTCGGGAACGCGAGACGATACGAGTTGAACTCCGGTCCCGCGATTGTTGTAAATCGTGGCGCGGGGAAACAGATTGATGTCTTGCCAGACTGGAATATTTCCAGATCGGCAGCAACAATTTCTTATGTCGATTTGGCGCAAGAAACGTTTGAGTGGGGACGTAACAGGACAATTGTAAGGCTGAAACCGAACGGTTTGTCTGTCCGGCAGGAGCAAGGAAATCAAGAATGCGTGATACCCATTCTCGGGCTTGACTATGTGACCAGCGTCCACGTAGCCGAATTTACAGCGCTGGACTCTGACCCAAAATTGGCCCTTTTGATCAATGGCAGGGCAACGGGCCATCGAGCCATTCTGGCTATCCTCTCGTCGAACTACGAACCGTTCTACATCGAGCGCATGGATCGTTTTTGGCAGCTGACCGACCGCCCTCTAGCGATTTATTACTCTGAGACGCTTAGATCCGAAGTCGTTGTACTTCGAAGCGGCACTCGATTAAAGGGGTATGCATTTTAGCGGCTTTCCGGTTCGGTAAAATAAGGAACTCTGCTTGTTGGAGATCATCGATCGTTTCGTTCGCCACAATGGCTCGGTATGCCCAACATCCCGGTCCGTATCCTGTCGGGTTCGGGGAAACCAGCCGCTGGGATTCTCATCTCAGTTTCCCTGATCGCCATGTCTTGGGAGTTTGGACCAAGTCTCTTAATGCCCTGATGATTCGCTGCAAAAAGCGCGAGCACTAAAAAGATGCACTCTAATTGGCATTGGGGTATTGCATGGAGCTGGCTCAGCGGCCCAGCATCGCCTGCAGCAGAGTGCCAAACGAGAGAAGCTCCCCAACTGTATTCCCAAGGCAGAGGGAACACACGGTTCCAAGAAATTCGTGCGTTTCCCTCTCAGGCTTTCCTCGGAATAGAAACCTGGTCCATCTCTCCCAAAATTGTATCTCGATTGATAATGCTTGAGTTATTCTTCGTTCAAACGTATAGTTTCGCCAATTCGATCAGATGTTTGCCCCAGCTTTTCATCAATGCCGCAGCAAACTCTGAATGGATCGGTGTTTCCCGGCTGGATCTCCGGAGCAGCGCCAAATAAGTTAGGTGATCCACCTGCCAAGGCAGGATTAGCAATTTAAAGAGGAAAATATGAAAGAACAAGGCACAGTAAAGTGGTTTAACAACGAAAAGGGTTATGGGTTTATCAGTCGTGCTTCCGGTGATGACGTTTTCGTCCACCATTCTGCAATACAAGCCTCAGGCTTCAAATCGCTCAATGAAGGAGACACTGTTGAGTTCTCTGTTACTAAAGGCCCCAAAGGCCTTCAGGCCACGGATGTAGTGAAACTCTAGGGTTTCCCCCTAAAAGAAAGTCTCCACAACCGAGCGGGAATCAGGATCAGTTCACCATGGAATTGAGCCTGCTCCCGCTGATTATCTAAGCCGGTACACTGCGGTGAACGCATTCGGCGATAGCTTTCATTAAACCGGCGGAACGCTGGAGCATCGTGCCGCCGAACGCACTGCCTCGGCAGTGCGTTCGGCGGAGCAACTGCATAAACTGACCTTTGACTTGACTTTGACCGAACAGCGCGAACAACGGCGGTTGGATCAGACCCTCCATGACGGCCTCCAGCAAATTCTCGTTGTAGCGAGAATCGAGCTTGCCGCCCTTGAACGCCGTCTGGGTGTGCCGAGCGGACCTCGAAGGTTGAAGCCCTGATCAACGAAGCCATCGAGACTTCACGGTCGCTCACTTCCGAACTCAGCCCGGGGGAAAGCACCGTCGCCACTCCTGGATGCTCGATCCAAAGGTAACCAATTAAAGCACGGGATTGAAGCTCCCTAAGATACGGAGACCTGGAGATCCATCCGGAAACCCTATTTTTCTCGATTTCATGGACTAGAAGTCCTTTGTTTTAAATGTCGATATTTGCAAAAACGATTTTCCGGATGAGCCTCTAGAAGTCTATCCGAGTATTAGGAGGGGTTGCGCCATGGGGCTTGCACGGATCTGGGTCTGCGCAGCAGCCCAGCCGAGCGCAAGGCGCGAGGAGGAGGCGATGCAGGGACATCGTTGACGACGAATAACGCCGCGATCGCGCTGGGCCGCTGCGCGGACCCAGATCGTGCAACCCCCATGCGGCTGGGCCTTCGGACCCAGATCCCTTTGGGTTCCGGCTTCGCGCGGGCATCTGCTTCGTTGCCGCTCCTCGACGATGTCACCGCATCGCCTGCGTCGCGGCGCCTTGCATCTGCCCGCACGAAGCCAGAAACGCAGCCGCTCATAATACTCGGACAGGCTCCTGGGACATGAACCCGCCGACACAAAAATCGGCCTCTTTCTGCAGATTATTCCCACAATCGAAAAAGGTAGAAATTGAGATGTTGCTTATTGCTGGAACTTAGCTTCCTTGAAAATAGTCTTCAGACAGAAACCCAAGCCCACAACAAACACCATTGACCAGAAACCGACGTTTTCATTTAGGATGTTTTTGTGGTTGAAGTGAAAGGCAATCATGGTAAAACCGATTCCACTCATAAAACCAGATATCATCACCAACAGCAATTTGTCTCTTCTGTTCATATCCACCGGTTCCTTTCTCAACACGCGATTTCAGAAAAGTGTTGGCGCCCTCGATTAATACGTAACATTTTATCCCTGAAGAAGGCCTCCCGCTACAGAATAGTCGGCTCAATGTCCGAGATATGACGTTCTATCTTATAACGTGACTAGCAGCCCGTGGTGAAAGTACAAAAGGCCGCGTTCCGAGCGCTGAAAGCGCAAGGCAGCAAAGCCCAAGGTGAAGGCTGCGAAGCAGCCGAAACCCGATCCTGGATTCATGGTGCAGGCACGCGATACATCACGGTAGGGGCACCCCACAGATCCTTGTCTTCTGCTAGTCGGCTCAATACTTGCTGTATCTTCGCGGTTTCCGCTGTGAGCAGAATCGTTTTTTCCCGCTTGAGAAGCGGGAGATCAATTTCTCTCTTCAAAACTTTTTTTTCGAACGCTTCATCGTCCAGGAGAGCAAGTTTCAGGGTGTTGCCGTCAAGATTGATTTGTGCGAAGAAGTGCATGAGGACCATCGTATGGCTTTCTTCCGCTATAAGTTTATCGATGGATGCTTCATTGCTAATGAAGTCCAGGAATAGATGTTTTTCCAGTCGGACCAGATTGGCTGTGTAAAAGTATTCGATTGTTTTCCCGCTGTTATTTTTCTCTTCTAGAGTTACCAGATACGTTTTCCCCGCTAATTCTGTGAACTTCAACCCCCCATCATCGCTGGAATACTTTTCCCGCCACTCTCCCAGTAATCGCGACTCAAAAGCAGCGTGCTGTTCATCCCAGAGCGGATAAAAGGATGAGAGCGGGACACAACTGCAAGCCGGCAGCAGCAATGCAATGATTACGGCAATCTTAAAGATTTTCATAAGCCGTATCCTTTCGTTGTTATGTGCTTGTTCCCTCATATCAGTATAAGCGACATCGACCGGCCAAAATTGCAGCGCTTTATCAAAAACAGCATTTCATGTGTTGCAGTCTGACATTGTATTAATCACGGATTCACATATGAGCTCATTAGCAATCTGCTCGAAAGCCGTTTATGAAAGCAGTAAAATAGTGCAATGCTCTTTCGCGCTCTGCTTGCGTTCTTGGCCCTTCCGGTTGTGGTTGGCGGTTTGTTTCCCTGGTTGTTGTCCGGTATTGACGGTTGGCGGACACGGGGGACTGCCCTAGGTTGGCCGATACTCTTGTTTGGTGTGTGCGTTTTGCTGTGGTGCGTACGTGATTTCTACGTTATCGGCAAAGGTACCCTGGCTCCCTGGGACCCTCCCAAGAAGCTCGTGATCATCGGGCTTTATCGGTTCATGCGCAACCCAATGTACTTAGGCGTCCTTGGATGCGTTGCAGGCTGGAGCCTTATTGCCGGATCCCCGCTCCTGGCGGCCTATACCTGCGCGCTCGCTATCGGTTTCCATCTGCGCGTCCTCTTCTACGAAGAACCTACGCTTACTCAACAATTTGGCGCTGAGTGGATGCACTACCTCGCAACTGTAAATCGATGGCTACCGAAGCCGCAGCCAAAATCAGATCCGCATTCCAGTTGCAGGTAAACCTGGAGCGTCACCGGATCCTTGAAAATAGCTCCCTTGATTATATGCGATCAGTTGTCGGTCGCTGGCGTTCGATTCCTGTGGGAAGTCGATTTCCGATGACCCTTTCGGATCGTGAAGCCAAGCCTATTCGTGACCGCCATGCCGGCGCAGCAATCCTGCCACGTCTTTGTGGCCATTGTTAACCGCCGCGCGCAAAGGCGTATTGCCCTCTTTGTCCTTTGCATTAACCTCGGCTTTGTTTGTCAAAAGCAATTCCACCACGTCCTTGTGATCATCCCAGGCTGCCAAGTACAAGGGCGTCTCGCCGTAGGTGTTCTTGGCATTGACCTCGGCTCTCTTGGCCAACAGCAATTTTGCCACGTCTTTGTGGCCATTCCACGCCGCTTTGTGCAACGGCGTCTGGCCGTCGTCGTCCTTAGCATTGATCTCGGCTCTCTTAGCCAGCAGCAATTCCACCACATCCTTGTATCCATTAACCGCTGACCAGTGCAAAGGCGTCTCACCGGCATTGTTCCTGGCATTGACATCGGCCTTGTTGGCTAATAGCAATTCTGCTACATCCTTGTTCCCCCCCTGCGCTGACCAATGCAAAGGCGTCCAGCCCTTGTTGTCTTTGCTCGAAACCAGATCAGGATGATCTTTGAGCAGCGCCTTGATCTTTGCCAGGTCACCATCCCGCGCCGCGTCCTGAATCTCGCCGCAGAAGGCGAGGCTGCTCCAAGCCAGCGCAAACAGCGTCACGACGGCGAGGCGGGGAATGTGGGGATGGAAGAGACGGTTAGGAAAAGAGGTTATGTTCATGGTTACCCCTAATTTATTATCAGTTTATCACAAATGAATGGGCTGTTGGCGGCGGAGAACGCAAATGGATAGGGCCGCCATCCATTAAGCGCTGCCGACCTGCACGCCTCACCGCCAAAAATATTACCTTGAAGGCATCGATTATGCTACATTGTAGCACTCCGATTAGTTCAAGTGAGACAGTGGCCGCTCAGGATGCAATACTCCGATGCGGCCCTTGTCTTTTTATCAGGCAGCGGTCCTGGAGGTTATTTCTATGGCTGAGCAAATGCCCTACGCTGAAAGTCTCGAAAAACGTATTGCCAGGCTGGAACGCCAAAACTTGAGGATGAAATGGGGCGTGGCTTTCATTTCTATCGTCCTGGTTATAGGAACGATTATTTCTTGCCGGAATTCCCGGCCTCAACCACAAGCCAAGGACTCTAATTTACTGGCAAAAACCGTTCAAGCCGAAAGCATTGTCCTTGTAAATTCTGATGGCAAGGTTAGAGCTCGCCTGACACACGACGCTTCCGACACGTCCCTAATATTCAATGATGAAAATGGAAACGGACGGCTTGCTATTGGGGTGGTTTCCGATGATCTTTTTGGGGGGCCTTTTCTGGAAATGTTTCCTGCTGAAGGACAGGCAGGATTGAACTCACTGAAGATAAACCCAAAAATGAGTCCCATGTCGGGTCGACACGGTAAAGGAGTTGGAATGGTGCATTAGAGATGAAAGAGCCGTCGTGGTAGTGACGCCTGACCTTAACCCAAAATAATCGCAGTGAATTGTTGAGGTCAACTGTCGCCAATGCGACGGATATATATTTTTTCGGCAAACCCCCTGCTTTAAAAGGCCGGGCTAAAATCATGGGCTGCTACGCGGCTAAAGTCTCCAATTGATGAGAAAGAAAAAAATGTGAGGATATAGTGGAATTGCTGGATTCGGTCGAATTCTAACCTCAGGAATCGAGGTTAAGGGTTCGCGCAAAAATAAGTTCACATTCTGGCGCGAGCGCCGGGTGGGCAGATGCAAGGCGCCGCGACGCAGGCGATGTGGTTCATCGCCGAGGAGCGGCAACGCAGCAGATGCCCGCCCGCCGCCGCGCCCCGAAGGGCGGCCGACTCGCAGAATTGCAAGATCCTTTTGCAATTTAATGCCTATGGTCAAGCCTGAGAGTCGGCCGCAGAATGTGAAGTTATTATTGCGCGAGCCCTAAGTGGGGACATACGGCACAAAAGTGTGGCTGCATTTTAAAACGAGGGCTCCTGCCGATGGTTCGGCGGGCGGCCAAGCGCTGAGGGGGTGCGCTGCTCCGCCTCCGCTGCGTCAGGTTTGGGGCCTCATGGAGGCATCAAAGGAGCCACGGGACACGCCTGTTGGCGGCGTCTCAAGACAGTCACAGTTCTACTGTGAAGAGAGGCGCCGCCCCCTCAGATTCTCTTCCCAACATGCCGACTGACATTCAGGCAAAACCTTGAGATCTGGATTATCTCGGTCATTTCCGGATGTCAACTACCGCCACTTGTCGATCTGGATTGCCTGACTGGGCACCATACCGCCCATACTGAAGTAGTTGTTGTTGGATCCGCCGGTGACGATAACGGTAAATGTCCCGCCGGAGTTACGAATACCACTGTTGAGGTTCCCGCGGACAGCGGGTTTGGCGCCAGGCTGCAGACCCGTTACCCATTCCGTAAACTTTTCCACGGTATCGTATCCGGCATCCTTTACGAAATTGGCAATCGGCGGGCTCAAAACGGCGCAAGTTCCAAACAACCATCCGTCCTGTCCATTGTAGATCTCTTTGATGATCTCGGGATAATTCATGTTTGGCCCCCAAACATCTGCAGCCCAGTTCTTGGCAGAAAGAATGCCCCACCCCATGAACAGGGTGACGATATTCTCACCCTCTTTGAATCCGCGCCTCACAGACAGCGGCTTGAAGGGAGATCTCTCTTCGTTTTCGGCGATGATAATCCCAATCAGGTTCATGGGGTTGCCGATCGTGCCCATGTAGGTTGTTCCGACTTTGCCGCAGTTCCCGCCATTGATAGACAGCAGGCTCCATGCTCTTCCAATAGTCGTATTGGCTTGTGCATAGGGACCCACGGCGCCCTCCTCATAATTAAGCCCAATTTCGTCACGGATCTTTCCATTGATTACAGCGCCCGCCATGAAGCCGTTGTCGGATACATTGACGGCCGTCGTGCCAGTTGAACCTAGTGCCAGAATGATCGGGAAATATTCCGGCTTGGCGCCCGCCATGACTGCATTTATAGCTGCAACCTTTACGGTATAGGTCCAACTCTCACCGGCTTCAGATCCGGGATTCATTTTGCCGAGCACATCCGTGGGTTTGTGGCTGGTGAACTTCAGCATCTCATTGACTTTATCTTCAGTAGGCAAGACCACGGGCAGGAAGTCCGTGTATCTGTTTTCGAGAAACAGCTTCGCGAGTTCGTCCGGAGTGCCGGTGTAAGTCTTTGGTCCTTCGGTCGGCTGCACTTCCCCAGTCTTTTTTTCTTCGGGACTCAAGGGTTTGGTCAGTTTTTCCACCAGTTCCTGCATCACCGGTTTCCCGGTAATCGGATTATTGCCTTCGATAATCTGCTTCTTGAGTTGCTCATTCGTTTTGCCCCAAGCCGGGCCGCGGAAATACTGAATTCGAAGGCCGGGCATGCCGAGGTTTAAGGATACCTCTTTTTCCTGTTTTTCAAACTCGTGCATGATGAGAGGCACTGCGGGCTTTTTCATTGTGGACTCGAGATCAACGGAGAGGCGAACTGCCCCCGGGGCACAGAGGCTTCAATGACCCAGACCGACAATCGCAGCGTCCCCTTTTTCGGAAATCTCCGTCCACAAGTCTTTACTTAGGGCGGCCACTCCGCCCCCGCTTCCCTTAATCACGATGTTGGTTTTAGGATAGTTGGCCTTAAACCAATCCGACATTACTGCCATAACGCGATCGGTTCCAATAAAGCCGGTATTTATTAAATAAATGGTCTTGCCGTCCAGCTTGTCCAGGCGCGGCGCCTGCGATATTAAGGTAACCGGTGGCGGCGTACCCATTGGATTAAGCACCGTAATTTTCTGCATAGCCACTGATTTGGCGGCCGGCGCCTTCTTTGCTTGCGCATAGACTCCGTTGCCTACAACCTGGAAGCTGCAGAACAGGCCTATGCACAAAATTGTAATCACAGCGATACGCAATTTCATGCGCGATTCCTCCATACTTGGTTTGTGTTGATACCCCTGAAGCGAATTACGTCTTAAAAAGCACAGATTTGCAATACAAAAAGCACAGATGCGCACGAATTCACGCCCGCACAATCCATATATTCTAAAATACACGCTCTTCGAATAAAACAAAGAAGGCTTTTATGGAGTGGCGGCAAGCTGTCATAACTGCCGCGGAGCACGGGGATCTTTTGCCGGGCAACAGTGATGCCGCAGATGAAACGGAATAAAAACAAGAGTTCTTGTTAGGCGCAGGGAGGGCTACAAGGCGATTGCTTGTGGGAAGACCTGTTTGCGGGGTTCATATTTCCTCGGCATCCCGCTCAGTGTTCTGATAATCTGAGGCACAGGACAATATTTGGAGTAATGATGACAGAAAATCAATCATGTGAATTTCCACAATCCAATCCGACGGAAGATGAAATCAGGGATATCCTTGAAAACTATACGACGGTGGCAGTAGTTGGCCTTTCTGATAAACCGGAAAGAGATAGCCATAGAGTAGCCAAATACCTAAAAGAGCACGGGTATACTGTTGTTCCGGTAAACCCGGCCAGATCGGAGATCCTCGGAGAAAAGTCCTATCCTGATCTTTCATCTATACCGCAGCAGATTGATATAGTGGATATATTTCGGAACATTGATGCTATTCCCGGCATCGTTGATGAAGCAATAAAGATTAAAGCAAAGGTTGTATGGATGCAGCTAGGTTTGGCGCATGATGAATCCGCGCAAAAAGCGCGAGAAGCAGGTCTTGTTGCAATTCAATCAAAATGCATGAAAATCGAATATGCAAAACTGCTGGCATGAAAACCGGGGATGTGCCATCGATATCAATGGCACATCAAGGCTGATGCAGTGAGGAAGCCAGCAAGAGTTGCTCCTCATCACCAGAAAGGGGCCCAGTGTGACGGATTCATAACTGGGCAATTTACCATAGCCAACAATCATCCAAGCCCACAGAACTCTGCCAAAAACCAAGGAAATCCACCAACAAAACGGCTGTCAACCCCGACAAATTCTGCGTCCTTATCCCGAATTCGCCCTATGGGAATCCATCCGCAGAGAATTTTACCTCCGATTTGCTGCATCACAATTTCCTACTGGTACAGGATGGTTCGAATTAAAATGCATCATTTGTGAGAGTTCCATAAATGGGTCCCACAAAAAGAAAGCATGTATATCGGCTTTTATAAGAAACGCTTAGGAGGATTCAGTGGTGGATGATGGTTCTGTGACTGTAAAAGGTATTCGCATTAATCCGGATGTACTTCGAAAGGACGCTGTTCAACCCTGCGCGATCAGACAATGCCTGGCTGCTTGCTGTTCTACGGGCGTATGGCTAAAAGCAGAGGAGGCACCACGAATTCTTGAATGGGGCGGGGCCGTGAAGGCTTGCCTGCCACCTGATCGACAAAATGAGTCGAAATGGTTCCTGGAGGGCAAGCCCGATGAGAATCAATCTCCCGAATTGGGCACTTCAACAGTGGAAGATCCGATTTCACCTGGACGGAAATGCTGCGTGTTTCTCCAACCCGATCACAAATGCGCATTGCAGGTTGTGTCGGAGCAGAACCATCTTGGCTGGCCGGGTTTGAAGCCATACTTCTGTGCAATATATCCGTTATTTTATGAAAAGGGCGTGATTTCGATGGACGACAGACTGCCCGACTTTGAGGGCGCCACCTGCCAGCGCCTTGCAAAAGGTTTGCGTGCAATATATGAGTTGTATCGCGATGAAGCAACCCTGATCTTAGGCGAGGAAGGGTACCGAGAACTGTGCGAGAAGGCCGTTGCAAAAGGCTGATGATCGGATCATAAATACTTGTCAACAACTATATCCCCTACCTTCTACTAGATCACCACTTTGTGGTATAATCGGATAAAATGGGACATGTTTGAACTGAAAAACGGGATTTCCACAGAAATCCATAGGAGGAAAAGGCGATGTCGGACCGGCTTCTGTTGAAAGAGCTGTCGCGGTACAGGATCGGCACCTTTGCGCACATCATTTATCGAAACGCACTTCTTCATCCCAATAAGGAAGGCTTTGTCCACGGAAGCACCCGGATGACCTACGCAGAGTACAACAAGAGAGTCAATCAGCTGGTAAACGCCCTTCGCCGCATGGGGCTGAAAAAAGGGGATGTGATCGGAATTCTATCCTGGAATTCCATGCAGTTTGCGGAATTTTATGGTGCGACGATGAAGGGCGGTTTTATCGCGTCACCTTTCAACCCCAGATTGACTCTGGAGGAGTATCGGTACGTCATCAACTATTCGGAAGCCAAAGCGCTTCTGTTAGGCCCGGAATTGATCGAAATGGGTTTCTCTCTGCGGCCGCATTTGCCTAAAATCCAGCATTTTATCGCCCTGGAAACGGACACTCCCGGGATGGCCGGTTACCAGAAACTGCTCGATTCCGATTCCGGACAGGAGCCTGGGATCGAGATAGACGAGAACGATCCGGCTTGTATCATTTACACCAGCGGCACGACCGGAACGCCGCGCGGCGCTTTGTATACGCAACGGCGGCTCATGGAAGACGCCAAAACCCTGCTGATTGATACGGGCATTCAACCCGGCGACAGGCACCTGCAGATAACTCCACTGTTTCACATCGCTGGACACACCTGGTTCCGCGCATTCCTGTACATCGGCGGATGCAACGTTATTCTGAAGGGCTTTGATCCCGCCGCCACACTCAAGTTAATTCAAACCGAAAAGATAACGCACCTGAATTTCGTCCCGACTCAACTGGTGGCCATGCTGGGAGTCCCAGATCTGGAAAAGTGCGATCTGAGTTCCATCAAATTCATGTGGTACGGCGCTTCGTCAATGCCGTTGGAAGTATTAAAAAAAGCAAGCAGGCTTCTGGGTCCCATATTTGCCGAAGGATACGGTCAGAGCGAAAGCGGACCGGCCATCGCTCATTTGTCACGAGAGGAGCATCATTTATTAAGCCAGTCCAACAATGGCCACAGGAGACTCACCTCAGTCGGCCAGCCCGATATCAGCGTTCATGTCCGGATTGTCGATACCAGGGGAGAGGATGCAAAACCCGGCGAAGTGGGAGAGATCATCGTGCGCAGCGAGCATATGATGATGGAATACTGGAAGAAGCCGGAAGAAACCGAAAGCACCCTGGTCGACGGCTGGCTGTACACAGGTGACATGGGCACCTATGACGACGAAGGATTCATCTACATCATGGATCGAAAGAAGGACATGATCATTTCGGGTGGAGAGAATATCTACCCCCGCGAAGTCGAGGAAATCCTTTACCGCCATCCGGCGGTGCTCGAAGCAACCGTGATAGGGGTTCCGGATGACTACTGGGTTGAAAGAGTTCACGCCGTTGTTGTGAAAAACGAACAGGCCCGCGTAACGGCTGAAGAGATAATCGCATTTTGCAAGAGCAACATGGCCAGTTACAAAGCGCCGAAATCGGTCGAGTTCGTGGAATCACTGCCCAGGAATCCCACGGGCAAGATCCTGAAACGCGTGCTGAGAGATCATTACTGGCAAAAGCCGCCAGCCGCCCGGCCTGCATAAATGAGTCGAGTCCGCCATCCGGCCCGGTTTCAAGGCGCCGGACAGCAGAAATATCCGGAGAGAGCCTCGTCCCGGAACGGCGCTATCCTGTCAGGTACTTCGAGGCATTCTCCCCTGCAACCCGGCCCGAGATGACCGCAAACGCGGAAGCTATTCCGGAGGTATCCCTCATACTGTAGCTCTCTGCGTGGAGTCCGCCCGCATCCAGCCCTACGGCGTAGAGGCCAGCGATCGGAGAGCCGTACTGGTCGACAACCTCAGTCCTATGGTTTATTTTGACCCCTCCCATCGTCCCCAGGAAGCAGGTGCGCGCTTTGGCCGCATAGAATCGAGGCCCATTGAGCGGTATGAGATATTCCGGATCCTTCGCAAATTCAGCGTCGCGTCCTTGCGCGCAGAATGTGTTGTATTGCTGAACTGTGGTCTTGAGCACCTGGGAATCCACTTCCATTTTCAGGGCGAGCTCCTCTATGGAGTCTGCGCCGAAGAACTCCCGGGAGTTGAGGGAGAGGAAGTGCTGCAATTGCTCATTCAGATCATGGAGCTTACATCCGGGCGGTACGACCGTTCCCATGCCCCGGAAGACCCCCTTCTCGATAAAGCGCTTTTTGATTGTGTCGTCAAAGAGGCAGAATGTGTATCCCTGCGGGTAACGGCTATTCACGTTGCCTAAAGAAGTGTCGTAATAGGCGATCCCTTCATCGCAGAACCTTTCCCCCTTAGGATCAACCCACAACACCGGCTGGATTGCCGCCCCTTCCACGGTGTTCATGAAGGGGAACTCCGGCGAAAAAGGCGCCACACGGATCAAGTGGAGGACGCCCATGCCTTCCGCAGCAGCACCCATCTCCCAAGCCATGCGGATGCCGTCTCCTGTCTTACCGATGTTCCCCATGGGAGTCACTGTCCGGCCCAGTTCGAGGCCGGCGTACTTCTTGATCCATTCTGCATTGTTCGCATAGCCTCCACTGGCAATCACCACAACTCTGCAGGCCACTTCAGTGTCTTTGCCGTCAAACTCGACAACAACCCCGGATGGTCCCCTCTTCCCTCTCAGTATCTGCTTTACCGGAGAGGCAACCCTGATGGCCACTCCTTTCTCCTTCGCGCTGAGCGCCAAAGCCTTGACCACTGCCTGGCCTCTGCCCTTAACCACATGGTAGGTCCGGGGCGCATCGGGCATGTTAATGGTCACCTCAAGGAATTCTACGCCTCGGGTTTTGAGCCAGTCGATGGTGTCGGCAGATCTATTGATGAGTGACCGGACGAGACGTGCATCTACGCGCCAGTGATTGTATTCCATGAAGTTTTTGAAGGCCTGGTCGGGGGAGTAGGCAATGTATTTCTCCTTTTGCATAGCGCTTCCGACGGCGAAGATGCCTTCGAAGAAGTTCGAGGTCCCGCCGATGGACGGTTGCTTTTCAAAAACGGTTACGCTCGCCCCCCCTTGTGCTGCCTCAAGTGCTGCGGAGAGACCGGATACGCCCGAACCCACAACGACGACATCTGTTTCCAAGGGGACTTCACTCATTAGCGCCTCCGGCTCGTTTCTTCACACTTCGTACAATACTGCTGATCACCGCACCCGACACATCAACGACTGCTGCGCCCCCGTCTACGGGGATAACTGTTCCGGTGAGAAAGGACGAGTCATCACTCGCAAGAAACGCGCAGATGCCGGCCATCTCATCAGGAAGCGCCACGCGGGGCAGAGGAACGTCCTTCATGAAGCGGGCAAAAATGTCGTCCGCGTTCGTTCCGACCATTTTTGCAAACGCCTCCATGTTTTCTGTGAACATGTCCGTTTTCGTAGCGCCCGGGCATACGACATTGCATCGCACGTTATAGCGGCCATAGTCCAGCGCCGCCTGCTGGGTCAGGTTGATGAGGCCTCCTTTTGAGGCGCAAAAACCGGGATTCTCGGAGATGCACCTCAAGCCCGCCAGCGAGGAGATATTCACCACCGAGCCGCCCCCAGACTTTATCATATAGGGGATACATGCCTTCATCATAAGGAACGGACCGGTGAGATTGACTTCGAGCATTTTTCGCCATTTAGCAACGTCCATGTCCACGACGCCCGCGGGAGGATCCTGATCAATGGCCGCGTTGTTGACGAGCACGTGGAGCCCGGATTCAAAGGAAAGTGCCGTCTTCAGTATCCGTTCCACACTCTTTTCATCGGACACATCCGCAGAGCAGGTTTTTACCGAACACTCAGGCAGAGATTTCGCCACCTCATCGAGCATCTCCTGGCGGCGACCCGCGATACACACCCGTGCCCCACAAGCGACGAAGCGCCGCGTAACGGCCGCTCCTATGCCGGTGCCGCCCCCCGT
>JAHFUH010000470.1 GCA_023265215.1 Acidobacteriota bacterium | reverse complement strand
TAATAATCATGATGCGCTCCTTCTTGGGTTAGCGCATCAGGAATCTGACCAAACAAAAATGCCGCCCACATCGGGACGGCAGAAATGTTCGGCTGGGATTGTTTCTCCGAATCTCTCGAAGCACATCCTTCAAAGCACTTACTTTGAAGAGACCACCGTGGATCCCATCCCGGTTGGCAAATTCCCGAAGGAATTATTCCCGATGCAATTTGGTATCTTAGTCGGTAACGCCAATAAAAGCAATAAAAATCTAAGCCAGAGAGTCGGTTGGCCTAAAATATCTTTATTCAGTCGATAAAATAACTGGCGGGCTTTCCGTATAGTTTGGCTAAATGCGAGAGTTCGACTGGATCAATCCGCCGTTCTCCGGTCTCGAACTTGGAAACGAATGACTGGGGCTTTTTCAGTCGCTTGGCCACATCCGCCTGATTCAGACCGGCTTCGAGGCGAGCTGCTCGCAGTTTTTTTAAGAATTTCCGGTATTCCTCTGGATAGGCCGAGCTCATGGCCCAAACGTTACAATTGCTGAAAGTAATATCCCAAAATGGGATATTGAATTTCAGAGAACCGCCGATATAAGATGAGGATAGCTTGATTCCAGAAAGCACGCTTGATTCCGAGCTGTAATGACCTTCTGCCCTCGGGGAGACTCCATGAATAAAAGTCAAAGGATTGTGATTCTCGACGGGCTGTTCGTCTTTATCCTGGCCCGGATATTTCCGCCCTGGAGTTTTCAGATCCGGTTTTCTGGCAGGATTCTCAAACCATGATTACCATCAAGTGCCAGTGCGGAGAGACATACCATGCGGATGAAGGCCATGCAGGTCGCTGGATTGTGTGCAAGAACGAGAACTGCAACCGAAAGCTCCTAATCCAGGCGCATCAAGCATCCCATGAAGCGTCTACTTCCAACGAAGAAGCCGCAAACCGAAATGGCAAACAATCGCAACAAACGAGGACACACTGGAATTTTTCGTTCGAGAAGCTTCCGCAAGAAGTACAGAAACGCCTTATCGGGATGCAATTGGGGTCTGACGATGATACGCAAGTCTTAACCCTTTCCCGTGGACGCACTCCCCTATTTTTTATGATTGCTAGTTGTGCGTGGCTGATAGCACTTTTTGTCTTGGCCAATGATTGGCGGTGGTCGGGCAAAATCATTACTGGGTACTGGTTCCTCTCCGCAAGTTCAGGAGCGATATTTCTACCATGTTTTCGTATGCGCCAACATTGGAAGAGTTGTCGTTTGAAAAGCTTTATCTGCTTCCGACCTTTATACGTGATTAGGGCCAGAATGGATAACGTCGAATGGTGGCTTCGTAGTTCAATCAGCAACTTCCTCGTCACGAATCACACCACGAACGGCATGCATGAACGTACCTCTCTCGAAGTGCGCTTCGAAAACACGGAAAGTCATATAAATCTTGACAAAATTGGTAGTGACACACTAACGGAACTCGAACGCAAGATTGATCAATGGAATAAGCGTTTTGAGAGAGCCAATCGGCAGTCAGATGCCAGTGCTTATATTCAGTTTGATGACTTCAGAGAGTTTTGGGCTTATCCAATTGAGCAAACGAGCAAAGATCATCACAAAATTAAAACTTCCGGGAGAAGACTTGTTGTTGAGATCGGCATAGCCGTCCTGATCAGTTCGATCATTTTCATTTCTGCAAACTATGCGAATATCTATATTGACGACCAAAAACGATGGGATGAAGCTTTACATGCCAACAGCGCGTCAGCATACCGAAGATATTTAGCCGATCACCCAAGAGGCAAGCATGTGGGAGAGGCCCACAACAATATCCAACAGCTTTACGCAAAAGCGAAGATGGATTACACCGCTGGGTTAAGCCAGGGATTTGAGCCCGATGCACAGATGGCGGTGCTTCAAATGATCGATTTAGCGATGCGAAATAATGATGGAGATGTATGGGTAGTTTTTGAAGGGAATAATCGCATTCCGCTTGGGGTTGAGAATCAAATTGCGTTGCATTATAGCGTCAACGAAGTGATTCCGATAGGAGATTCTTTTTCAGAATCCAAAATGCGGCAAAGAGAGAGAAGGATTGTCGATGTTGTGAATGGTGCTTTCATAAGGCTTATTCCCCAAGATATTCTTCAATTTTCGACAAATCCTGGTGAGGGCAACCGAGCAAGGCTTTACGTGGGATATACAATCGCTTTGGGAAAGGGCGTTTATTATCGGGATTGTGATGAATTTGTTCAGGCTTCTCGGAGACCCTATTATCCCGGAATTAGCATTGACTGGCAATTTGAAATCCGTGATCCGGCGAACAATCCGTTGTATGCCTTTTCTATTAAATCAGAACCAGCCAAGAGTATCGCTTATAGGGCAGCCTCATTTGAACAGAGTGCCATATCGCAACGGCCAGCGATCTATGATGGGATGGCTGAGAGTGCATTTGCGGACTTGCAGAACGCAATGATCCAAAAGCTGGGGGTTCGCAAGAACGATGCAAGACAATAGAACTGCAAATGTTCTTTCACAAGCATCCTGACTGACACGCAAGTCAAATCAAGGTGCGTATTGCGGGGGACTGGGACATCCTTCCATAAGCATCTTGGCTGAGAATGCGGCGAGCCACGTTTAACCAACAAACTGCCGATCAGAATTTTGATTCGATAAAACCAAATGCTTAGTAAATGGATCGATGTCAGTATGTATACGACAAAACACCCGAATCTGGCGTATATTAGAGGCTTCAAACAGTTACGTCGTCGGTCGCCGTTTGCCCCAGCACTAGGGCAGCTATTTTTCTGTAAAATCTGGATAGCAGCATACCAACTAGTTATCGCACGCGAGAATTTTCTGTGGACACATTGCCTATTGGGAAGCAGATCAGCTTGCCCGGTCATTTCGATGTCCCGGTAACCCTGGAGGCTGCACGTCCGTTGGGCAAGGGTTTTGAGTGTCGCGTCCGGTTACCTGACGGCACCCTGGATGAGGCTGTCATCACCTTAGAGGAAGCCGCTACGCTTGCCGGTGCTTCCGAACCGGTTGAATCCAAGGCAGCCACCGTCAACGCGGAGCAACTCCGTCTTCTGGTCGAATCCGCTCGCATCAGGCTTGCCTATTCCCACGATAAGCACTTTGCAGTCAGCTTGTCCGGTATCCGCACACTGCCGCACCAGATCGAGGCCGTTTACATGAAGATGCTGCCTCAGCCCCGGCTGCGGTTCCTGCTTGCGGACGATCCTGGCGCAGGAAAAACAATTATGGCCGGGCTGTTGATCAAGGAGCTGAAACTCCGCGAGGCCGTCGAGCGCGTCCTGATCGTGTGTCCGTCGCCACTGACGATTCAATGGCAGGATGAAATGCTGCGATGGTTCGGCGAGTCATTCGATATCATCTTTTCAGCGGTTGACCAGCAGCAGCTCACTAATCCCTGGCAACGGTCATCCCAGGTCATCGTTTCGCTCGACTACGCGAAACAGGAGGAAGTCCGGGAGCGTGTCTTGCAGCAGCATTGGGATTTGGTCGTCATTGACGAAGCGCACAAGTGCTCGGCCTATACCAAACGTTCTGCAACCCGTGGCGATGAAGCGGAGAAGACCAAGCGCTACCAGCTCGCCGAGAAGTTGACCGCAGATGCCGACCACGTTCTGTTGATGACCGCCACGCCGCATCACGGCGATGATGATCGTTTCGCCCACTTCGTCCGGTTGCTCGACCCTGACCTGTTCCCGGAACCGCATCGGCTGTCCGAGAAGGCTGGTGAAATTCGCCGGGATATCCTGCGCTTGGGACCGGATTGTCCATGGGCTTTGCGCCGGTTGAAAGAGGACCTGAAAGACCTGGAAGGTCACCGGTTATTCCCGGACCGTCATGCCCATACCATCACATTCAAGCTGAACAAGGAAGAATACGACCTCTACAAGGAGGTTACGGCTTATATTAATGAGTTCTTGCCGCAGGCCAGCGGCAAGAAAAAGCAAAGCGTAGCCCTTGCGCGAACGGTGCTCCAGCGGCGATTGGCCAGCTCCACAATGGCAATCCACGAGTCCATCCGACGCCGACTGCAAAAGCAACAGGAGCTGCTGGAAGAACTGGAAAACCTATCCCCGGCCCAACGCGCAAAACGGTTGGCACAACTGCAAGGTTCCATGGCCGACGTGGAACAGGATGAAGACGACCTCGACGATGCGGAACGGGATCAACTTGCCGACGAATATACGGCAGCCGTTGAACTGGACCAGCTTCGAACTGAGATTACTGCTCTCCATGAACTGGTGGCCCGCGCACGGCGTGTGAAAGACCTAGCAGCGGATTCAAAACTAACAGCCCTGCGAGATTGTCTCAAGCGGGCTGAGTTTGGCGAGCTGGCCGATGGCCGGGGCAAACTACTTATATTCACCGAGCACCGCGATACGCTCAAGTATCTATTGGAACATCTCCAAAAGTGGGGCTATTCAACATGCAATATTCATGGCGGCATGAATCCGCATGAGCGGAAGCGGGCTCAGGAGGACTTCCGCACGTCCCGTCAGGTTTGTGCCGCAACAGAAGCGGCAGGCGAAGGGATAAATCTTCAATTCTGCCGGTTGATGGTGAACTATGATCTGCCTTGGAATCCGACGCGCCTGGAGCAACGTCTGGGGCGTATCCATCGCATTGGCCAGGACCGGGATGTTCACGCTTTCAACTTTGTGGCCTCCGAGTCTGAAGAAGGGCAACCGGTGA
>JAHFUH010000469.1 GCA_023265215.1 Acidobacteriota bacterium | reverse complement strand
CTCCCTGAGGCGCCTTCAGACGACTGACGATTTCTTCCAGGCAAACGCCCTGGCGTGCCAGGGCAAGCACCTGGTGTCTTCTTTCAAGCGGGAGCTTTGAGTCGTGGGAAGGAACGCTTAACTCCATCATCCGTTCCTCAAGATTCTCAAGGTTTGAGGAGTATTTGCGGTGTGAGTTCATCTGAACTTCGATCATCTGAGATATCATCCCGGAAATGCTTTGCAAATCTTGTTCCATTGCCTGAATGCGGGAGGCCAACTTTTTCCTCATAAAGATGTGAATGGCGCCCGCATGCAGCGCCAGGGCAAAAATGAATATGTAGAGCATTCGGATCTCTTCTCCCAATGAATTCGAGATCAGTTTCTGATACTGGCTGTCGTTTTAATGGACGCCTCAATATCGGCAGCCAGAACGCTCAATGCGGAGCCGCTAAGCTTCAGATGCACGGCGGCAGGCTGTTTCTCCAAAACAAGGGTCTTATCTTTTACAAAGCCGATTCCCATCGAAATCATAAAAAGATTCGCCAAGTTGATAATGCACGCCAACTTCTGATAACTCGGCGCAGAAAGAGGATCATGGTGATAGCCAACCGCTTCTGCCAATTGCGGGGGAAAATTCCATTTCCGTGCCAGCAAAGCGCCCACATGAGCATGAGAAAACCCGAACGCCAGAAGCTCCGACTGATGGAAATCTCCGTTGCCTTTGTAGATCTCGCTGACGATTTGAGTGTAACGGGCTTGACAATTCATCATCATCACCGGTTTTCCAATATCGTGCATCAAGCCGCAAACCAGGGCTTCCTCCAAATTTTCATACTGAACCCACCGGGCAATCGTTCTCGCCGCCAGAGCTGCCCCCCAGGAATGTTCCGACATCAGTTTCGTTCCGAGGTCTTTCGCCCTGCTGAACACACCTTCGACGGAAGCGGCCATAATTACCGAGGACACAGTTCTTATTCCCAGCACAGCGACTGCGTGAGACACTGTTGATACTTCACGGCTCAAGGCATACATCGCAGAATTGACAATTTTTAAAATTTTGGCAGACAGGGCCTGGTCTTTGGAAATAAGTATCTGCAAATCGCGAATTGACACATCCGGATCGAGTGTCATCTCCATTGCGCTCATGACAATTCCAGGCAATGGAGGAAGATCCTTTACATGGGCGACCAGCAAGCTTAGGTTCAGATCCGGGGGATCCGACTGAACGTTTTGCATATTTCCTTCAGCGGCACTTTGCAAGATCATTAGCCCAATGAACGGATCCTGTCCGCCTTGCTCTCAACTTCCAGGATTCGAACTCCGTAATTGCCTTCCACCATGACGACTTCGCCCTTTGCTATGGGTTTATCGTTGACGATAATCGTAACAGGATCATTCACTGACTTGTCCAGTTCAATAACCGATCCGGCTCCAAGCTTTAGAACATCCTTCAATTGCATCTCCGAGTGGCCGAAAGAAACGCTTATGGGCAGTTCAACATCCAGAAGCATGTCGATATTCCAATTTTCCGCAACCGGGCTTGATAAAACGGCGGAAGTCTCTTTATTTCCTTTTTCCGCACTTGTGGTGCTATCAACGCTGTCGATCACAACATCCTCGCAAGTTCACACGGTCATAATTCAACCGCAATTGTTATCAGGCGATCACCCAAGATATTTTTCAGATACCTCAAAAGCCTTTTTTCCGCGTTGCACGACTATCCTTCCCACAAATTTTGGGATTCCCCCCACACATACAAAAACCGGGTCGCCAACACGCTCTTGAAGTTTGATAACGTCCCCCACCGATACTTTGAGTAAATCATCAACAGTGAGCTTCGAATTGCGCATCTCACTTGCCAGCGGCATAGGCACAACTCGCATCAACTCGTATATTTTTTCTCCTTCGCTGCCCGTTGCTTTCTGTCTTCGAACGTTCCACTGCTGGTCGAATTTATTCCGCAGCAGCTTTAAAATACGCGAAGGTATGCAGAGGTTCATCATCCCGGAGTTTTCACCGATTTTGAGCTCGAGATGCACGGCAATCACAGCCTCGGCAGGAGACACGATCTGGAACATCTGTGCCTTGGTTCCTTTCCCGTCAAGGAAGAAATCCAGCTCGATGATCGGATGCCATGCCCCTCTCAAATCTCTCATAGCCAGCCGGATCACGCCTTCAATGATATTCAACTCAATTTCCGTCAGGTTGCGGTTCTCAAACAGAGTGCGGCCTGGCCCCCCAAGGATCATATCGATCATGGGAAAAACGAGGGACGGGTTCATCTCCAACGCGAGGTTTCCATCCAGAGGACGCATCCCAAGACTTGTGAATAGAGTGGGATCCGGAAGAGACTTGATGAAAGCGGAATAGGATATTTGCTCGAGGGAAACAAGATTTACGTCGACAAACGCACGCAAGTATGCGGAAAGGGACGATGCGAAATTGCGCCCGAAATATTCGTGCAGCAGGTGAATGGACCGCATCTGGTCCTGTGAAATCCGGTCTGCACGGTGGAAGTCATAATTCACCACCTTCCGCGAAGCCGGCGCTCCTTTTTCCTGCGAACTGCCGGAACTCAAGTCTTCGGAAGACATAGCCGAAAACAGAGCGTTGATTTCTTCCTGCGAGAGAACTTTATCCATAATATCGTCCGGCTTTAATCTTGTCCGTTCACCTTTTTAAGTTTGGTCCTTAATCTCAGCATGGCCTTGGTGTGGAGCTGAGACACTCGGGACTCGTTGACCCCAAGAACTTTCCCGATCTCTTTCATGGTGAGTTCGTCAAAGTAATAGAGGGACACCACCAGCCGTTCCTTTTTGGGGAGCGTGTCAATGGCTGTGCTCAGGATGCCTTGGATCTCGGCTTTGTGAAAAACGAAAAAGGGATCCAATTGGGGCGCATCCGGAATATACTTGACGAGAGGTTCGGCGTTTTTATCCTCATCCTGAGATGAAAGCTCCTGGAAGCTGCCCAAATTCAGTCCTTTGATTTGATCAACGAGTTCATAGAATTCCTCGAGCGTTATTTCCATTGCATCGCAGACTTCCTTGTCTGTGGCAGGTCGGCCCAACCGCTGCTCTAGTTCTCTATAAACTTTCTCCAGATCTTTGCTCTTTTTTCGAAGCGAGCGTGGCGCCCAGTCCAAGTTTCGTAAACTGTCCAGAATGGCGCCTTTGATGCGCAGCTCCGCGTAGGTTTTAAACTTTACGCCTCGGTTCGGATCGAACTTTTCGATTGCGTCCAGAAGTCCCAGAATTCCCGCGCTTACCAGGTCGTTCAATTCGACATGAGACGGGAGTTTTGTAGAAATCCGTTGCGCTATGTATTTGATCTGGGGGAGATGCTCCAGAATCAAACCATCACGCTCGGCGTTGGGTTGAAAAACAGGCGTTTCATAGATTTTGTGGCTCATCGAATCCTGCATCTTGTTTCCTCTTACAGGGCTTCCGCGCTAACGGCGCCCTGCAGGCTATTCAATAGGCATCGATGTCTCCCTAAAGAGGATCAGGAGACGTTGGCTACTCGATTCGCTGCCGCGCCGAGATAATGGAATCGCAGGCGTGGCAAAACTTTATTAATTGACCCAATCATTAAGCAGCTTCTCCCAGACCAAACCGTCTGAAACCTCAGCCGGGCTTTCCTGCTGAGCGATTCGACGAGCCAATTCACGAAAACACTGACTCGCCGGCGCGTTGGGAAATCGATGGGTGACCAGCATTTGACTTCGAACGGCTTGTGGAACGTGAGAATCACGCTCGATATGACCGAGGTAGTCAACCTCCCGATTGAGAAATCGTTTGACTACCGAATTTATCTGACAGAAGACTTCATGCGCGTCTTCCCTGTTCTCAGCTGAATTTATGAGAACGTGGATTGGCTTTTCATGCTCTTCTGCCAAAATGATTTTAATTACTGCATAGGCATCCACAATTGCAGTCGGTTCGGGAGCACTGACTACAATTACCTTTTGAGAAGAAAGTAGAAAATGAATCACATTTCGCGAAATTCCCGCCGCCGTATCGATGATGAAATAGTCGGCGTCTCCATCGAGATCTGCGAAGCTTTCAACCAGGTGGTTCCGTTGGGCCAGCGTCAGTTCCGACATTCGTTGCAATCCGGAACTTGCGGGAATGATTCGTATTCCTTTTGGACCCTGCACCATTATTTCGGTCAACGACTTGTTGCCGAACAGCACATGCCCCAGATGGTAGCGGGGAGTCAGGCCAAGGAGCACATCCAGATTTGCGAGACCGAAATCCGCATCCAGCACGACTACTTTTTTGCCCATTTCGGAAAGGCTGACCGAGAGGTTGGCAACTACATTGGTTTTTCCCACCCCGCCTTTCCCGCTTGTAACAGCCAGAATCTTGGGTCCCGGAGATTTGACTTGGAGGATGGATTCCTTTTTTTTGGCAATATCAGCCTCTCCCGCTTTCATTTCAGGAGAGCCGGCGCTGTGATGTCGATCGGAAACAGGCGTCATATTTTATCCCTTGAGTGCATTTTCACTTCGATTAAGGAGCACTTCTATTATTCGTTCTCCCGGAAACGCATGCAGATCGTCCGGAACCTTCTGCCCGTCGGTGTAATAGGAAAAAGATTTTCGAGTACGTACGAGCTCGTTCAGAATCGGCCCTGGAGTTTCTGTTTCGTCCAGCTTCGTGAACAGCAAATGATCGGGGCTGCAGACCTCGAATTGGCTGATGATTTTTCTCATGTCCGATTC
>JAHFUH010000468.1 GCA_023265215.1 Acidobacteriota bacterium | reverse complement strand
CCTTCCGATGACGATTCGGGATGCATACAAAATGAGGACAGGTTCGCGGGTTGCGATTATTGGCGGCGGCCCGGCAGGATGTTTTTTTGCCGCATACCTCCTTCATTATGCGCGCGAATCCGGAACCAATCCGGAGATCACTATCTACGAACCAAGAGATTTCAGCGAAACGGGCCCCAAGGCATGCAAAGGTTGCGCTGGTATTCTTTCGTTCCCGTTGCTGAAGAACCTTGTCGAAATAGGGCTGCCCATACCCGAGGAGATTATTCAAAGAAGGATCGAGCGCTATACCGTCCAAAGTCCCCATACCTCCATCACAATCAGCAACCCGGAAAAGGATGCGGAAATCGTAAGTGTCTATCGCGGAGGTGGGCCACGCATGTCCCGTTGTCAGGGATTGATTGGCTTCGATCTCTGGCTGTTGGAGGAAATCCGGAAGCGCGGCGCAATAATTGAAAGAAATACAGTGTCCGGCATTCATGTGAGCCGGCCAATGGAAATAGTTGTAGACGGCAAGAGGCGGGAATATGACTTGGTAGTATTGGCCGCAGGTGTTAATTCAAAGCCGGTGCCGATAGAGGGATTGCGATATATTCCACCGCAAACCCAGACCATGGCGCAGGATGAATTAGAGGTCGAAAACGCCGAAGTGAATTCCTGCCCCAGCGATGTCGTAGAAGCCTTTCTGATTCCCAATTCCGGGTTGGTTTTTGGCAGCCTGGTGCCTAAAGGTCCTCTCATCAACGTATCCGTGCTAAGCAAAAATGAACCTCCGATGTCTGTCGGAGACTTTTTGCAGCATGAGGTTGTCCGGAGCATGCTGCCCGACCGCTGCACGCGCGTCTGCGGCTGTTCTCCCAAAATAGCGGTGGGCTCGGCGCGCAACTATTATTGCGATGGATTTGTGGCGGTTGGCGATGCTGTGGTGTCAAGGCTATATAAGGACGGTATTGGTTCTTCGCTGCTGACCGCCCGGGAAGCAGCATTGACTGCAATCCGCCACGGATTTTCGCATCGCGATTTCAAACGATACTATCGGCCCTTGTGCCAAAAGATAGACCGGGATAACCGGTGGGGACGATGGCTGTTCTGGATAAACGACAAAGTGAAAGACTCCCGGATCTTTCTTTGGGCCCAGCATCGCCTGATCGGAGATGAACAAATCAATGTCCGGGGTCCGCAGTTCTTCACCAAAGCAGTCTGGGGAATGTTTACCGGCAGCTATAGCTACCGAAGCATCGCCCGCATGACTCTTAATCCAATTTCGTTGTGGAGACTTTTGGCCGCATTGCTTCGGGAAACCACGAGAAGCATATTTCATAAAAGTTCCAGTCCCAGGAGCCTCCATATTGGCGATCGCAAAGTTCTCATACTGGGCAGCGGATTTGCAGGCATTTATGTTCTGCGCAATCTCGTACCCGCCCTGAACAAAAACGAAAACGTAAATATAACGATGATAAGCGATGAAAACTTCTTCCTGTTCTCACCGCTGCTTCACGAAGTGGCCATGGGCAGAATCGAGACCCGGCACATTGCGTATCCAGTCCGACGCCTGCACTGGCGGGACCGTTTCAATTTTCATCATGAGTGCGTGCAAAAGATCGATTTGCGCGAACGCAAGGTGATTACTGCAACGGGTGCCTTTGATTTTGATTATCTGGTCCTGGCTCTGGGAAGCATTGCCGATAAATCGGAGTTAAACTTCCAGGATGCCGCCAGTGTTTTCACACTGAGGAGCCTCAAGGATTCCATTCTGATTAGAAACCATATTATTGGGCTGTTTGAGCGGGCCTCCATGGAAAAGGACGCGGAAAAACAGCGACAATTGCTCACCTTCGTTGTTTCGGGCGGCGGGTATAAGGGAATCCAACTTGTGGCCGAACTGAGAGATTTCATACACGGCACTCTGCTTAAGCTTTATCGATCCGTAAAGCCGGAATGCGTCCGGCTTATTCTGGTCGAAGTTGAAGGCAAGATTGTTCCGGAATTGCATGCCAATCTTGGATCCTATATTTTGAAGCATCTGAAAGGCATAGGGATTGAAATCAAAAAGGAATCGCGAGTTACAGGAGTCTGGAAAGACAGCATAGAACTCAATGGCAATGAAATCGTGCCGACCCATACTCTCCTCTGGATGGCCGGCGTGGTGGCTAATCCGAGGATTGCCGAACTCGATGCCAAGAAGGACAGCATCGGTCGGGTTTTTGTCAATAAGCAGCTCGATGTGCCTGGATTTCCCGGCGTATATGCGGCTGGAGACTGCGCCCATTTTGAAGATCAGTCCGGACAACCCATACCCGCCCGGGCGCACACCGCGGTGCGTCAAGCCAGTGTTGTTGCGCATAACATTCTGGCCGAGATTCGCGGAAGAGATAAAAAGCCGTATTGCTATAAGAGAGCCCCGGAAATGGTTTCTCTGGGCGGCTCGCACGCCATCTGCCGGGTTCGCAATCTGTGGCTTCATGGATTGGCGGCGCGACTGGCCTGGCTGGCCGCTTACTCGCTTCTGATTACAGGCACGTATAATCGTATCCGGATTCTGACTGATTGGTTGATTTCAGCCGTTTTTGGCCGAGACACCACATTTCTCCGGCTGAATAAATAAAAGAAGATCGACCTATCCGTAACACGCGCCGTCTTGCGACACCTGAAGCTTCCCGGAATAGGCGGTGGGATCACGAACAACGATGTTTTTGACGATAATCCATATGCTAAGATTGGGAATTAAAGGATATTAGACATTGTGGTTTCGCGCGCCTATCCAGATGATAAGGAATAGTCGCCACTAGAAAGATTTTTATCGTGAGACCGAACCCTAGCGACCTGTTTTGCAACGATTTGCCTACTAAACCTCAGCCTGAAGTCGGCAAGATTCTCGTGGCGGGAGCTTCTGGATACATTGGCGGACGTTTGGTGCCGGAACTGCTCAACAGGGGATATAAGGTGCGAGTGATGCTGAGAGCATCGATCGCCGACAAGGATCGGTGGTCCGGAGCAGAAATGGTCGTTGCAGATGCCTCAGCGCCGAACCTTCTGGGACAAGCACTGGACGGGATCCACACCGCCTATTATTTAATCCACTCCATGCTTCTGGAACGGAATCAGTTTGAAGAAGCCCATATCAAGGCTTCCATCAATTTCAGGAAGATTGCAGAAGAAAAGAAGGTCCAAAACATTATTTACCTTGGGGGATTGAGTGATCTTCAAACCTCGCCGTCGCCGCATTTCAGGATCAGAAACCAGGTGGCGGAAGAACTCAGGAAAGGGAAGGTTCCTGCAACAATTTTGCGTTCCGACTTGATTGTTGGCTCAGGAAGCGCTTCCTTTGAAATAATCCGGCATCTGGTTAGAAATTGCCCGGTTCTCCTCATGCCTCCCTGGGCTAACGCCAAATTACAGCCGATTGCAATTCGTGATGTGATCAAATACCTGGTGGGCGTGCTGGAAACGCCGGACGCATGGGGTAGAACCTTTGATATTGTCGGGGCGGATTCTCTGACTTTTAAAGACCTTTTGAAAACCATGGCTGAAATCCTGGGCAAAAAAAGGTTTTTTGTTCCATGTTCGATCTCCAGTGTTGAAGCGTATGCATACGCTGCAGGTTTTTTCACGCCCGTGCCTGTCCAGATTACACGTTGCCTGTTGGAAGGATGCCGGAATGAGGGGGCCAGCCTGAATAATGAGATCAGACGACTCTTGCCGAATCAGACTCTCAGCTATAGGGAGGCGATTGTGAGGGCACTGTCTCGGGAGGACCAGGATAAAATCTACACAAGATGGTCGGATGCATATCCTCCTGCCCACGAACTGGCGATCAAGCTTGACGAGCTTCAGGAAGCGCCCACCTACTCGAGCTATTATTCGCTCCTCACCGACAAGAGCGCTTCTTCGCTTTTTAAACGCATTTGTAAAATTGGCGGCAGGGAGGGATGGTTTAACAGCAGCTGGTTGTGGAGGCTTAGGGGTGTGCTGGACCGCGTCCTTATGGGTGTCGGAACCTCTCGCGGAAGAAAAAATGCCACAAGCTTAAATGTCAATGACGTGGTTGATTTTTGGCGTGTGGAAGACTGTAGACCCGATGAAAGAATTCTCCTGCGTGCCGAGATGAAGTTGCCCGGCAGGGCATGGCTGGAGTTCCGGATTGATCCGGAAAACAATAAGAACCGTTTATCCGTGAAAGCCTACTATCAAACTCGCGGGGTTTGGGGAAAACTCTACTGGTATGCTTTCCTGCCTTTTCACATCTTTATCTTTAAGGATTTGATTACGCAGATTGAACGGACAAGTGTGGAGGGAGGAACGAACCACAAAATCTAATAAAACAAAATTTTAAATATCGAACAAGGAATTTCGAACAGCAGAACTTCAAAATTCAGAATTCCTTGTTCGACATTCTACGGTTCAATAACACTATCAACCCAAATGTTAAACCCTTGAATGCCACCTAGCAGCCCGTGGTGAAAGTACAGAAGGCCGCGTTCCGAGCGCCGCGTGGGCAGATGTAAGGCAGCGCGACGCAGGCGATGCGGTGCCATCGTCGAGTTGTGCTAACGCGGCAGATGCCCACGCGGACCCAGACCCCGCAAGCCCCATAGGTGTTAAGTTAAGGATTCTCAATCCATCCTGCATCAAGATTTTATTCCGAGCGCTGAAAGCGCGAGGCAGCAAAGCCCAGGGTGAAGGCTGCGAAGCAGCCGAAACCCTGGGATA
>JAHFUH010000467.1 GCA_023265215.1 Acidobacteriota bacterium | reverse complement strand
ATTTTTTTCTTTGACGTTGTCGTTGACGTGCGCGTGGTCGTGGACGTATTCGGATGCCCCGATAGGCACTCCTCCAAAAGCCGTGTGCGCTCCTAAACTGCAATTGATAATTGATAAATGACATTTGATAAATTGTGTCAACGTCACGAAAAATGTCGACTATGGTAATATACAAGGTTCTATATTTACCGGCGGGGCAAATGACTAAATCGAGTGGTGCGCCTGTAATCGGGATGCCTGCGCAAATGGATCCCGGAAGCGATCAACAATATCTATCCCGGAATTACTCCGATGCTGTGGCGTCGGAGGGTGGAGTTCCGGTGATTATTCCGCTCATTACAGCAACGGAACTTGTTGAAAAAATAGCCGGAACGCTGGATGGGATTCTTCTAACAGGAAACCAAAGCGACGTGGAACCGGGGCTTTATCATCAGCCTCGATCCAATGCATGCGGTCCCGCTCAGCCTTTGCGTGAGCAAATGGATTTTCTTCTGCTGGAATCGGCTTTCAAGCGAAAAATACCCATCCTGGCCATATGTTTTGGAATTCAATCACTGAATGTATTTCTCGGCGGTTCCCTGGTACAGGATATTTCCACTGCCATCAATGCGCCGATCCGGCACAGCCGTTTGAATCCCAGCGATTGCCCCAGCCATGAAATTACGATTGTTCCCGGATCGCTTCTTGAAGAAATCGCCGGGGAGCGCAGGTTCACGGTGAACAGCACGCACCACCAGTCTGTTGAGCGCACCGGGCGAGGGCTTGAAGCGATTGCTTATGCCGGCGATGGCGTTATTGAATCCGTGCGCGGCATAGCGAATGACCACTGGATTCTTGGCGTTCAGTGGCATCCTGAAAAAAGCTATAGTTGCGACGAATTGTCTCGAAAGATTTTTTACCATTTCCTGGCCCGTTGCAGGGCTGTATGAGGGGTTAATGCAGGAATACATACGCAAAATACTGGAGGACCTCGGCGAAGATCCTGAACGTCAGGGATTGAAGGGCACACCGCGGCGCGTAGAGCAGGCTCTTCGATTTCTCACCAGCGGCTATACGAAAAACCCGGACGAGCTTTTAAACAATGCGCTTTTTGATGTCCAATATGACGAGATGGTAATCGTCGCGAACATAGATTTTTTCAGCATGTGCGAGCACCACATGTTGCCTTTTTTTGGGAAATGCCATGTGGGTTACCTTCCTGACAAAAAGGTGATTGGGATCAGCAAGATTGCGCGCCTGGTGGAAATGTTTAGCCGTCGTCTGCAGGTGCAGGAGCGTTTGACAACCCAGATAGCAAAAACCATTGAAGAAAAAATCATGCCGCTGGGAGTTGGGGTGGTTATTGAAGCGCAACATATGTGCATGCAGATGCGCGGAGTGGAAAAACAGAATTCCAGGGCTGTTACCAGCTCGATGTTGGGGAATTTTCGCCGTTCCGCAGAAACCCGAATGGAGTTTCTGGACCTGATCTTCAAGCGCAGCCGACCGTAAGAGTAGCAATCAGCGCTCAGCAGTCAGCCAAAACTAAAAAAGGGTTTTTTCTGATAGCTGACTGCTGACAGCTAATTTCTGCTCCCTCCGATCAAGCCAGGCTTCCATGAGAGATCTGCGATGCCAAAGCTCCCATAGCATGAGCGCATACATCGGCAGATATTCGAGGAGCAGGGCCCAACTCGGCTCAAATACCGGATGATAGGAATATGCAATGTAGGACAGGCAGCAGGCTCCCGTCCAGTAGGCCATGAAAGCATAGGGAATTAGCGGTAATGCCAGAGCCGCCCAGGAGAGATACCAGGGGTGTACTGTGGTTGCCAGACAGAGATCCGCTGTCATGATCCAGAATCCCGCGTGCAGGAGATCTCGGGCATTGCGCAATGGGAATTTCCAATAAATCATGATGGCAATGATTAAGAGCACCGCAGCGAGATAGGGTCCTATGACCTTATCCCAGGATTGATGGAATGCCACGCGCCCAAAAGCACGAATCAGGTAATGAACGCTTGCGTTGAATTCAAATAATCGAAAATAAAGCCCAAGAGATTTCAGATATCGGAGAAAAGATGCCGGAGTGAAATAGAGCAGAGTCAACCCCATTCCGGCAGCGATAGCCGGGAGCGCCGGCTTCCAGCCTGCACGCTTTATGATCAGTGGAAACCAGAGGGCAGGGTGAAGCTTGGCCAGAACCGCTCCCGCATAGCTCAGGACTCCCCAGAACTTTCCTCCGCGGTTGAGCAGATAAATAAACAGGAGGATCAGAAAAATCATGGCGCTGTCGGAATGCCCGGAATGAGAGAATTCGAATATAAAAAATGGATTCCAGGCCATCAGGACGAGCGATTGAATGCTCCGGCCCCAGAGCGTAATTAGCCGCCAGACCAGAAGAACTGCCAGAAACTCAAAAATGCTGAATATCGCTTTCATGGCAATGAAATTTGCCCCGAAGACGCGATATGAAATGCGGAAAAAAATCTGAGACAGAGGGGGATAAGCCGTAATATAGGGCTTTGAATTGATCATGGGGTATCCAGAGTCATCCTTCAAGCCATCCAGTTCCCGTGCATTGGGAGAATAACTGTAAGGATTAATGCCCATTGAAGAGACCCGGGCGTCCCAAATGTATCGGTATACATCTTCACTTTGATAGGGCGGACTGAAAAGAACTGTAAGGCGGAAAAGTAGCGCAAAGGGAATAAGGAGCCAGAGGGCCAGCCGGCTGCGATTCGGGAAAGAAAGCCAGACCCCTATGCATATTGCAAAGGCCAGCAACATCAATCCAATAAAAGGCGCGGTATGGTCCCTTAGTGGACCAAGCCGGATAATGGCAATCCAGATCATCTCCTGCGCCGCCCCTGCCAGGGAAAGCCAGACCAGGTTTTTCAGCATGTCACCAATATAGCATTAAACCGTTTTGGGTTCCCTGTTCAGGGCTCAGGGTTTAAATCGTTATCGGGGTCGGTTCTTTAAAAAAAGCGTGTGTAATCAAATTGTCTCCATAGAGGGATCCCCCAGTCTTTCGAATTCGTGGACGTGGACGGCTTCTTCCACAAAAACCGACCCCGATACCGATGCCGACTCCGACCCCGATTTAAAACCCTGAACCCTGAACCCTGAACGGGGACCGGTGATGCTTGACGTGAGTTAATCGCTATGATAGTTTGACGCATTTTAGAATTTCGGAACGGCAGTAGTGGGTTAAGGGATTTGGGGGGGATACAAGTGATACCGTCTGCAGTCCTGGGACGCTATGCAAAGTCGCTGGCGGATGTGGCTTTCGAAGAACAAATAGAGCGGGAAGTTACCGGGAATCTGGATACTTATAATCAGATCTTTCAGGCCGTCCCGGATATTTTGGAGACTTTCCACAGCCCTGCCATTCCACGCGAAACCAAAGAAAGGGTTTTGGCGGAATTGATGGTCCGTCATCCGGTCCATACCATAGCATCCAATTTCCTTCGCATTCTTCTTCAACAGAACCGGATACTTTATTTCCCACAGATATTTCAAGGCTATTTGAAAGCTGTGAGTGAGCGTAAAGGAATTGTTTCGGCCATAGTGTCGACGGCTTCTCCGCTGTCTCAGCAGGAGATGGAAAACCTCACAGGAAAACTTGCCGGCATCACCGGGAAGTCGGTAAATATTGAGTCAAAGACGGATGCGAGCCTTCTGGGCGGTATCGTAGTCCAGGTGGGCAGCACGGTTTTTGATGGTTCCATTCGAACCCGGCTGAATTCAGTGAAACGCCGCCTTTCGGAGAACTAGAGAGAGAGAAACAACCATGCAGATCAATGCCGACGAAATAAGCAAAATTCTAAAGGAACAGATCCGGGATTACCAGTCAGGCGTCGTGGTAAACGAAGTTGGAAGCGTTATATCTGTGGGCGATGGAATCGCCCGCGTTCATGGCCTTGACAACGTCATGGCAGGAGAGTTGCTCGACTTCCCCCACGGAGTCAAAGGAATTGCTCTGAACCTGGAAGAGGACAACGTCGGCACTGTGCTGTTTGGCGAATACACGCTGATTGGAGAAGGAGATGAGGTCCATCGAACGAAAAGAATTATGTCGGTTCCGGTGGGACCAGCTCTTGTCGGGCGCGTAGTGAATGCATTGGGAGAACCGGTTGATGATCGGGGGCCGGTCAACACGACGGAGTATTCCAATATCGAAATACTGGCGCCCGGCGTAATCGACCGGCAGCCTGTAAAAGAACCGCTTCAAACAGGATTGAAAGCTATTGATTCCATGATCCCGATCGGCCGTGGTCAGCGCGAATTGATAATCGGCGATCGCCAGACAGGCAAAACCGCTATCGCTCTGGATACCATTATCAACCAGAAGAATACCGATGTGATCTGTATTTACGTGGCGATAGGCCAGAAGCGCTCGACTGTTGCCCAGGTTGTGAAAACACTGACAGACTACGAAGTGATGGAAAAAACCGTTGTTGTTTCCGCTTCAGCTTCCGATCCTGCAACCATGCAGTACATCGCGCCTTACTCAGGCTGCGCCATCGGTGAATATTTCCGCGACCGCGGCCAGCACGCCCTGGTTATTTACGACGATCTGTCCAAGCACGCAGCAGCTTACCGGGAAATATCGCTTCTTCTGCGCCGCCCGCCCGGCCGCGAAGCCTATCCGGGCGATGTGTTCTATCTGCATTCGAGACTTCTGGAGCGAGCGGCCAAGATGAGTGCAAAACTCGGAGGCGGTTCTCT
>JAHFUH010000466.1 GCA_023265215.1 Acidobacteriota bacterium | reverse complement strand
ACCGAGGTGAGATTGCAGTGCGGGTGATTCGCGCATGCCGCGATATGGGAATTGTCCCAATAGCCGTTTATTCGGAACCGGATCGAGCCTCATTGCATGTGCGCATGGCCGATGAGGCTTATCTTTTGGGTCCGGCTCCTTCCATCGAAAGCTACCTCAGCATCAACAAAGTGATGGAGGCAGCCAGTCGGGCGAAAGCCGATGCAATCCATCCAGGGTACGGCTTTCTTTCCGAAAATCCCCTCTTTGCGGATGCATGCGCAAATGCCCGAATCCCTCTGATTGGCCCATCCGCCGAGTCCATGAGAATGATGGGCGGAAAAATCAGCTCCAGAGTCTTGCTGCTGAAACACGGCATTCCGGTGGTACCCGGAACCTATCGCGCCCTGACATCCGTCGAAGAAGCGGCGGAAGAAGCCAGGAAGATTGGATATCCGGTCATGATCAAAGCTTCCGCGGGCGGTGGCGGCAAAGGCATGCGCTTAGTCCCAAACGAGTCGCACATGAGCACGGATTTCATGGCTGCCGGCTCGGAGGCTCTGAATTCTTTCGGAGATTCCTCTCTCTACCTGGAAAAATGCCTGGCCACGCCCCGCCACATTGAATTCCAGGTCATAGCCGACAAGCATGGAAACGCCATCCATTTGGGAGAGCGGGAATGCTCCATCCAACGGCGGCATCAGAAAATAATGGAGGAATGCCCAAGCCCGCTAATGGACGACAAATTGCGGCGCGAGATGGGAGAGGTCGCTGTCCGGGTGCTCCGAATATCCAATTACGTTAACGCAGGCACAATTGAATTCCTGGTCACTCCTGAAAAACAATTCTATTTTCTGGAAATGAACACGCGGCTTCAGGTCGAGCACCCTGTAACGGAAGCGGTAACCGGCATGGACATTGTCCGTGAACAAATCCGTATTGCCGCAGGTGAACAGCTTTCCCTGCTGCAAGATCAGGTTCAAATGCAGGGGTGGGCTTTGGAATGCAGAATATGCGCGGAAGATCCCCAGCGCCTGTTCCCGTCGTCCGGAGTGATAAAAAATCTACAGGAACCCGCGGGGCCTGGAATACGGCTGGACTCCGGCATTTACCAGGGATGGGACGTTTCTATTCATTACGATCCCCTCATCTCCAAGCTGATTGCTTTTGGATCGAACCGGGCACAGGCGATCGCCAGGATGAAACGCGCGTTGCAGGAATACAGGATTTTGGGAATCAAAACAAATCTGCCTTTTTTTGCCAATATTCTATCGGATCCGGATTTTCTGGCCGGACGCATTCACACGGGATTTCTTGAAGAACTGAAAGAAAAGACCGGAAAATCGGCAGCTTTGCCGGAAGTGATTTTCCACTCGCACGCAGTGGCGGCAGCACTTGTTCATGCGGATTCTGCCGGGAGCGCCCGGAAAATCGAATCGGAGCCGGAAAGTCCCTGGAAGCTTTCAGGCCGCCCAGGATCATCAATTTCTCATCGCAGGTGATGGACCGGAACAATTATATCGGGAGTTCGATTTGATCCTCGAAATAAGCACAGAAGATGAAAAAATTGCGGTTGAGATTACTTCGACCCGCGGGACACGAAAAATCCACATCGGTGATAGGGAAATTGCCTTCGATTGGGTCCGGTTAGCCGACGGCCATTATTCGCTCATCATGGATGGACGCGTTTTCGATCTCCTCATCCATCGCGACTCTGAAACCTGCGAGGTCACGAGTCGCGCGGCCGCCTACAGCTTTCGCGTTGTCGATCCGCGCCGCTCCCGTTTGAAGCCGGCGGCTGAAGATGGACACACCGGTTTGCTGCGCATCTGCGCGGATATGCCGGGGAAAGTCATTCGAATCATGGTGAAAAAAGGGGATCCGGCTATTCATGAACAGGGCCTCCTCATACTGGAAGCAATGAAAATGCAGAATGAAATCCGCGCTCCAAAAGGCGGGACTGTCGTGGACGTAGCGGTGACGGCGGGAATGACCGTGAATACAGGAGATTTCCTTTTAAGCATCGAATGAGAAAAGAAGCCGAAAGCCAGGAGCCGGAAGCCGGAATGGTGTATTATTCCGGCTTCCGGCTGACTTCGGGCTTCCGGCTTCTAATTAAATCAGAGGAAACTACTCCAATGATCCGATTCCTGTTATTTGCACTTTGCGCTGCTAATCTCTCGGCGGCATCTCCCGAATCCAAATCACAAAAAGAAGTGCTTGCTGCAATGGACGCGTGGAAGCAGGCGATGATTCAGCACGACCGTTCAGTTCTCGAGTCTCTCTATGATCCCGGCCTTGTGTATTGCCATTCCAATGGGAAACATGAAAATAAAACGGAAGCGATCGAGGCAGTCGTCAACGGAAAGGACCGGGTGGAATCGATTGAGATTGCGGATACTTCCGTTTCCGTTTACGGGAATACGGCGCTGGTTCAATGCAAGATGATTTTGCGCATGACCAGCGATGGAAAACCGATCACTTTAAACTTGGATGTGCTGCATGTTTGGATAAGGTCCGGATCCCGCTGGAGAATGGCAGCCCGCCATTCCGCTCGTCTGAATCCCTGAATCCTGGGAACGTCGCCGTCCCGCCGGCATATGCCGCCGAGACGGCGGCGCTCCCAGGGATTTCCAATGCCGCGTATAGAAATAGAGAAATAGAGGACGCCACCTTATTTCCGGCAGCTTCGTTGAATCAGGGGGAGCAGCTCACCTATCAGATAAAGCGACCCGGTAACAACAACCAGTCCTGAGCGGGAGCACTGTCTCCAGGCGGCGAGCAGCGCCTCGTGCATATTGGGATGAATGCGAATGCGCGGGTAAAACTGCCTGTGCATATCGGCAATGTCTGCTGGATCCGCCGAGCGGGAATTGACAATGCCCGCAAGATGTATGGTGGTGGCCAGGGGAAAAAGATATTTCGCCATTTTCTTTATGTTTTTGTCGCGAACCGCTCCAAAAACGAAGTGCACCTCTTTTTCCTTCTGTTCGACGAGATAATCCCGCAAAAACTGCGCGCCCTCAGGATTATGAGCTCCATCCATCAGAGTGCGACGGCGAGAAGAATATTCGTCCAGCCGTCCAGGCCACCTCGCGTTTGCCAGTCCCCTGCGAACGCCCTGGTCTTGAATACGAATTGATTTCAGATTCTCCGTAGCCATCACAGCCAGGGCAGCATTGCGAGTCTGGTATTCTCCCGCCAGGGAGAGACGAAGATTTCGATAATCCCGGACAGGGGTGTGCAAATCAATGGATCGATGGCCCCGTATCCTGCGCCGGATCTTAATTCTGCAAGCGTCGCAAATCTCAATCAGCGGGGCACCAACGTCCTTTGCACGTTTTCGAATGACTCGGCGCGGAGATTCCGCACAACAACCGGAAACAACCGGAATGTTATCTTTGATTATTCCAGCTTTTTCGCCGGCTATCTTGGTCAGAGTATTGCCGAGGTAATTCTGATGGTCGAGCGCAATGCCAGTGATGACGCTCACCTCGGGCCGTATCACGTTGGTGGAATCCAGTGTTCCGCCCAGCCCCACTTCGACCACAGCAACATCGACCTTTTTTTCAGCGAAACAAAGGAAAGCGCAGCAGGTTAGAAACTCAAAAGTAGTAAGGCCGCGGTCCATAGCCTTCTTGCTGAGAAGGTCCGCTTCAGCAGCCGCAATCCGGGTCGCTAATGCGGCGAATGTGCGAGACGAAATTTGCCGTCCGCTGATCCGGATGCGTTCTTCGACTCTGACCAGGTGAGGAGATGTGTAGAGGCCCGTTTTCCATCCTGCGTGAGTCAGGATGGACTCGACCATAGCAGCGACACTTCCCTTTCCATTGGTACCTGCAATATGGATGGAACGGAATTGTTCCTGCGGATTGCCCAGGGCCTGCATCATCGCAATCGTCCTGTGCAGGCCCAAGTGCATCATCTGCACTTCGTTCCCGCGCCTGGCCAGGGATTTGAGGGTTTCGGTGTGGTTCATAAAGCCCGCGAACAGGATCCTTTTCAAAATCTGGATTATAGACGAAATACTCCAGGCCGGCCAGATTCTAGTGTCCTATATAGAGCAACGAAAAAATAACGCAAAGACGCAGAGGCGCAAAGGAGCAAATAATATGTTGCACAACGCGCCTGGCTCGCCGATCCTTCCTCAAACAATGGTCATTTCAATTTGCTTTGCTTGGCGCCTTAGCGCCTTTGCGTTAAAAAAATACGTTGCCATATTTATGAACCATAGTACTAAGGGTGAGTAAGGCCAAGGCTTACTAATTCCTTAATCCCTATCCCCCGGGGCTGTTTACTGTCACCCCTTCGGGGCTGCAATGAGCGCATCGCGATAGAAGCTGGCCGGTCGGCAGTCTGCAGTTTGAAAGCGTCGGATGCCCTTACATTCAGGGACAGAGGCCTTATTTATACTATAAGATGCTGATTAAACGATGCTTAGCGTTATAATGACAGCTCCGGTGGGCTCAACCGGGCGTCGTACGAATTTACAACTCAGCAAAAAATATTCCCAAGCTTCCTTTTGTTCACCGGGCGAGCAAAAGATGCTATCCCTTGTTTTGCAATATTTTATGACGAAATATCCCAGCATTTCCGATATAAACATTTTGTGGCATATCAATTGCTAACTACCTAAGTGTCCCGCCGATCAGAACCCTCCAAACCGATACCGGAAAGCCGGGAGGAGGATTCTCATGAAAGTAAGAATCAACTTTTTATTTATATTGGCAGTTTGC
>JAHFUH010000465.1 GCA_023265215.1 Acidobacteriota bacterium | reverse complement strand
TATGGGGCGTCGTTCTGGATGTCTGTTGTATCGTGCATCCGCACGAAGTGATAGGGCATCTCCGACGGCAGATGTCTTCGGCTGTTTGTCGTGGGCTGGGAGTGAACCACGCGGCCCTGGAGAATTTGAATCAGGTGCCAATCAACAAAGTGGTAGCCGATGCACGCGGCGGCGCTGCAGATCCGATCCGGGGTTGGGATGACTTCGCCGAGATTGGGCCTGAGGGCGGGAGCGCTCGTGAGGAGGAATCTGATATCAACGAGGTCTCGCCCACTCACGCCGCACCGAGGACAGGCCGGAATGATCCATGTCCTTGTGGGAGCGGGCGCAAGTTCAAGAAGTGTTGCGGTGCCGGGTAATATCGCCGGCCGCATTGATCGGCCAAGAAACCATTCCTATAGGATCTAAACCTTTCCTCTGTTTCGAATAATCCTATACATCGGGGTCGGGGTCGGTATCGGTATCGGGGTCGAGTCTTTTTAAAAGCCGACCCCAATGGGGTAAATGGTGCCTGGCATGTTCTTCCGCTTTGATAATGCAAGCGTTCATCGAGATTATTTGTGATAAGTTAGGAGCCGGCGCATAGATGAAAAATTCGACGGCACTAAGGAAAAGCAGTCTTACCCGGGAAGGAAAATTCTGTCCGGCGACACAGGATTTCGCACAATATATCCCCCGTGCAATTGGCCGGCTTGAAAATCCGCAGACTGCAATGCCTCGCATTGCAAAAGATGGGCCCCTGGTGCGCCTGATTGAGGCCGCAGTTCAGCAAATTCCGACAAGCCATCACATATGCCTTGGTGATGCCAGAACGGTTTTAGATTTTCTGCCGGAGAGCATTCATCTTGTGGTCACATCGCCTCCCTATTGGACTCTAAAACAATACCGCCAAAGTGCAGGGCAAATGGGGCATATCCGCGACTACGAAGAATTCCTGGTCGAGCTGGATAAAATCTGGGAACGCTGCTATCGCGCCCTCGTTCCTGGAGGAAGGCTCGTATGCGTGGTCGGCGATGTGTGTCTCTCTCGACGCAAAAACGCCGGACGGCATACCGTAGTACCGCTGCATGCCTCCATCCAGGAACACTGTCGCCGAATGGGATTCGACAACCTGGCTCCGATTATTTGGTACAAGATCTCCAACGCTGCCTATGAGGTTGAAAACGGATCGGGATTTCTCGGGAAACCCTACGAACCGAACGCGGTCATTAAAAACGATATCGAATACATTTTAATGGAGCGAAAACCGGGGGGATATCGGACGCCTAGCGTGGCAGCGAGGGTCCTGAGCGTGATAGCAGCAGCAAACCATAAGGAATGGTTCCAGCAAGTCTGGAGCGGACTCACTGGAGCTTCGACGAGAGAGCATCCGGCTCCTTTTCCGCTCGAGCTCGCCGAACGATTGATTCGCATGTTTAGCTTTGTGGGCGACACTGTTTTAGATCCTTTCCTCGGAACTGGAACAACCACGGTCGCTGCGGCGAAATGGGGTCGGAATAGCATTGGATTCGAGATTGACGACCACTACCATGATCTCGCATTGAGACGCATTAAGCGCGATACATCTTCGCTTCTCAGCAAGCCCACGATCCACGTTTCAAAAGGATGATTGGATGATCAATCAAACTGAAATTGATCCGAAGGTTCGCGATGCGGTTCAGTTCTTCTGGGACACACGAGAACGACAGGCTCGAGAACAAGGATCTGGATCGGGTGCGAAGGATTCTGGGGCTCGATCCGCCGTAACCGGAGGGGCTCAAATGGATGGGTTCGTGCGTCTTGTGCGGGACTTGCTCCATGACAGCGGACTCCCGCTTGGCACGATTCATCACGAAAGCAGGATTGAGATTCCAGGATGGTATCGATCGGAGAAAAAGTGGGATCTCTTGGTAATTGTCGATGGCAGCTTAATTGCTGCGGTCGAATTTAAATCACAGATTGGTCCTTCGTTCGGGAATAACTTCAACAATCGTGCGGAGGAGGCTATCGGGAGCGCAACGGATCTATGGGCTGCGTATCGAGAAGGAGCATTCAAACCATCGGCGCGGCCATGGCTGGGATATTTAATGATGCTCGAAGATTGCGCTGCTTCCACCAAGCCGGTCCGCTCCTCGGAGCCATTCTTCGGGGTATTTCCCGAGTTCAAGGGCGCTTCGTACAAACGACGGTACGAAATCCTTCTGACGAAACTGGTTCGTGAGCGGCTATACGATGCGGCCTGTTTTATCCTGTCGGATTCCAAAACAGGTCCGCAAGGAGCTTACCAGGAACCCTCCCCCGAGTTGTCCTTTCGAAACTTCGCCGCCGCGATTGTTGCGAGAGCAATCGCAGCCAAAGCAGGTTAATCGCCCGGCTCTGCGCCAAATTCACAATTCTCCTGATACAGGAGTTTTGCGCCTGAAGAGCGCCATGGATTTGGAATAGCGCGGGTAATGGCCAATCTTGCTTTACTTGTTTGATTTGAACCTCCTATGATGAGTAAACATCTATTGACCCATATTGCTATTTCTTAATTGCCGTCCCGATGAAAGGATGCAGAATTTATGAAAACCAGCGCTGTCCGTATTCTCCTTTGCAGCGGCTGCTTATGGTCCGCTTTGATGACAAATTCAAATGGACAGGAACGGGACTTCGCCATAAAGGTTGGCGTTGAGGAGGTGCGGATTGACGCGGTTATTCTTGATAACAAGGGCAAGCAAATCACAGACCTGACTGCTGCGGATTTTGAGCTTTATCAGGATGGCAAGCCTCAGAAAATCATCGCATGCACCTATGTGAATGAATATCAGAAACCGGCACCAGGGGAGTCTCCTAAGGCGACTCAATCGAAATCGGAATTGCCAAAAGAGGAGGTCCGGCGGACGTTTGTTTTTGTAATAGACGATATCAACCTGTGCTTTGATTATTATAACAATGCCCGAATGGCCGTTAAGAAATTCGTCGAAACCCAGATGCAGACCGGCGATCTGATTGCCATTATACAAAACGGTCAGGGAACGGGCGCACTTCAACGGTTTACTTCGGACAAGCAAAAAATATTTTCGATACTAAAAGACCTGTGGCCGCCCGCCAAACCCTGCACTAGTGGTTTTGGGATAGACTTCAGCAGCAGCAGCAGCAGCGGTGGCGGCGCTGCAACTTTCAAACCCGCCGAAGATATATTGATCAAAAATAAGAAACCTCAGGGCCAGCTAAAAGAATCGTTGGATGCCCAAACGGCCGTGCTCGATTACGCCATAAAGGCCTTGCAGGACATGCCGGGAAGAAAATCGCTTGTTTTCATGTCGGATCACGTCATGGGCGTCGGGCCGGATTATCTATACGACGAAATTTCTGATCGAGCCATGCGCGCCGGAGTTGTTATCGATACATTGGATATGAAAGGACTGCTGGTATCGGGCGGGAGCTCCGCATCGGACAGATACCTGCCGCTGTCAAAAAAGACGGGCGGAATATTTGTTGAAAACAGCAACTTTTTCATCCATGGAATCAAGCCTGTCGATGAAGCATCTAAAGGATACTATCTGCTTTCCTATATTCCTCCCGCCAATACATTTAACAATAATTCGCGAGATATTTACCATCGAGTGCGAGTCAAAGTGAAAAGGGGCGGGAGCGAAGTGCACAGCCGCGACGGCTTTATGGGTGCTCCCGTGCCTTCAACTCCCGTTGCTCGAGCAACGACTCTGCAGGAAGCGATCCTTTCTCCTTTCCAATATAACGACCTTGAACTCCGGTTGTCCTCCGGCTATGCCTATGCGCCAAGGGCCGGATATTTTTTGCGCTCTTGGCTTCATCTTGATGGAAAGGATCTGACCTTCACCGATGAAAAAAATGGAGGGCATATTCTCTCGCTGGAATTGATGACGCTAACCGCCAGTGCCGGAAACTCGGTTCAGGACTCACGGGGCCAGCAATATAGATTTATGCTGAATGATGCGGAGGTTTCCAGGATCCGGAACGAGGGAATTGATTTGAACGCCTATCTGCCTGTTAAGAAGCCAGGGGCATATTATGTTCGGGCGGCCGTCCGGGATATGGCTTCCAGCAAAGTAGGTTCAGGCTATCAGTTTTTAAGAATCCAGGACGTCCAGGATCGCCGCCTGTCTCTCTCCAGCCTTTTTGTGCTTACTCCGGACGAGAATATGTATTCGATCATATCCGGGAATGTTGCGATGGACCGCTTGTCGGATATTGCTCGAAAATGGGAAGCCTCGAGAAGCAGCCCTGCGCGCCGAAGTTATCTGGCCGGCGAAGGCTTTGATTATATGGCGATTGTTTACAACCCAAAACCCAAGGGAGGCCCTGCGCCCAACTTGGAGTCTCAATTCACGATACTTAAGGACGGGAAGGAATTCTACAGCGGAAATCCTGAAGGAATCGACCCGCGAGGAATCGATGATTTAGGAAGAATCCCAATCATTAAAAGGATGGATCTTAATACCCAAATGGAGGAAGGAACCTATCAACTCCAATTGAAGGTTGCGGAAAAGCAAGCCAAGGGCAAATCCAACAGCACCTATCAAACTATAGATTTTGAAATTCGCAAGTAAATGGAAATATGAATTCAATGCCTCCCTATGCGAGGCCCAAATGAAGGATCGCGGAATACGCGGACGGCGCGGAACAACGCGGATAAAAGATTGGTTTGTCCGCGTATTCAACCTGCGCAATGCTCAGCGTACAGAAGGCGGGTTGACACGCATGTGAATCTCGGTGCCGCCTTTTTCGAAACG
>JAHFUH010000464.1 GCA_023265215.1 Acidobacteriota bacterium | reverse complement strand
TCAACTCCATATTGCTATCGCCTCCACCGCAACTTCATGATGCGGCTGAGCAGGCTAGAAATCTGCGCCAAGTGCTTGAAGACGACAAGCAACGAATCGGTTGTTTTTTGGGTGCTGGATGCCCCTTGGGTATCTACGACTCAACGGGTGAAAAAAGCATGGTTCTAATCCCTGCGCTTGATGCCCTTACAGAAATCGTTGGCGCGGGGCTTAAGGACTATGCTAAGCAGTCTGGTGCAACTACGTCATTCATAGAAGCATGGGATGCCCTCCGCAAAGAATGCCGAGAATGTGTCGAGCCGAAGCCCTGCGATCAATGCTCACCCTGCAAGTACGAAAAAGATCCCCCTCCGACAGTTGAGCATGTGCTTACCGAGCTTCGCACTCTAACCAGTCGGAGAGGGAAAACGGACATTCTAGGTATCAGCAAAGAAAAGCTGAACGATCTGGATGATGCAATCTGCTCCCTAGTAAAGGATGTGATGACAAAAGCCCTTCCAGCGCATCGTTGTTCCTATAATCGCTTTGCGTCTTGGATTGGCGGCATTCACCGACTTTTCCCTGTGGAGATATTCACGCCGAATTACGATTTGCTTTTTGAGCAAGCCTTTGAACAACAGTCGCTCCCCCATTTCGACGGGTTCGTTGGGACGCGCGAGCCATGGTTCGATCTCGCGGCGATTGAGCATGACGCAATCCCTTCACGCTGGACGCGGCTTTGGAAACTTCATGGATCCATCAACTGGGAACGGATCGAAGAGAAAACGGATGCGGGGGCAGTCACGCGCATAGTTCGTGTGACACGCGAGGCTCAACAAAGGGTGATGATCTACCCCTCCCATCTTAAATACGATCAAAGCCGTCGTATGCCCTACTTGGCTATGCTGGATAGACTGCGGGTTTTCTTCCGGGGCGATCTGGTAATAAAAGCTGGACATATTGGCATTGGAGATCAAGACGCTCCAAGGTTGATTATTTGCGGATACTCTTTTGCAGATGACCACTTTAACGAGGTTCTGCTCGATGGACTCCGAGGAAACCTTAAGGCGCAGTGCTTCGCCCTTATGTTTGGAGATTTAGCAGCTAACAAGCGCGTCCTCGAATACGCCCAATCCCAGCCGAACCTTACCGTGCTGGCGCGAGATGGTGCTGTAATAGGAACTCGCGTCGGCCTGTATCGTGTTGGAACCAGTGGCAGTGGAGAACATGATCCATGGCTCTGCGAAGAAGATGCGGCTGAGGGAACAGAGAATCCGAAAAAGCATACTCGATGTCGTCTTGGAGACTTCCACTATTTTGGTCTTTTTCTCGAACAACTCTATGGAGGGGCCAGGCACAATGATCACCCATCCGTTCAGTCCTGACCCTTCACGTTTGGGCACCGTCGAAGACGTCAATGGTTCCACCATTAGTGTCAAAATCCTGGATGACACTCCAAGCGGCCTATTATTCGTGAACGGCGAGGGGTACAGAGTTGGGCAAGTTGGCGGTTTTGTACGTGTCCCTGCAGGTTATATAGATCTTTACGGTGTGATATCCCAGGTCGGCGCGGGAGCTGCTCCGGGTCCGCCAGAGGTTATTCCTCAACTCGGGAACCGATGGTTACGGGTGGAGCTTGTAGGTGAAGGGCGGAGAGGTACAAAATTCGAGCGAGGCATTTCCCAATACCCATCTATAGGCGATCCCGTACATGTTGCGACAGAGTCAGATCTAAAGACGATATACGCACCGGGCGACGATGATGCTTATGTAGCAATTGGTAGGGTAGCCAGTGCAGAGTCAATTCGGGCTTATCTCAACATAAACCGTTTGGTTAGCCGCCACTCTGCTGTTTTGGGTAGTACGGGAGCAGGGAAATCGACTGCGGTAGCAGGTCTGCTGGCTGCGGTATCCGATTCAGCAAGATTTAAAGGATCTCGCGTTGTACTACTAGATCTTCATGGTGAATACGCCAAAACCTTTGGAAGCCGTGCCAGGGTATTCAGAATCGGTGCAAATAAAAGTGCTGGAGAAAAGGAACTGCACGTTCCGTACTGGGCTCTAACATTCGACGAATTCCTCCTCTTCTCCATGGGCAATGTCTCCGGTCCCCCGTTGGCGGTATTGCAGGATAGCGTACTGACGAAAAAAAAAGCATCCAAACCTGCCGCAAAAGATCACTGTTTACCTGAGGCAGATATTACAGTTGATACACCGCTCCCTTTCTCAGTGTTCAAATTGTGGCATGACCTATTCTCTTTATACTGCGCTACTCACACAGTGAGTTCTAGTCAAAACCAAGACGAGAAAACCCGCGCGTATGCAATGGAGGGAACGCCCGCACAGAAGTCAATGGGGGATGCGGACAAGCTAATACGCCCAAAGTTCCAGCCGGTTGAACAAAGCTCCGGAGCGACCAAAGTTTATAAGGGATTTTATTCCGATACACCTCGTACTCATATTGACGTGCTGGAGGGTCGTTTGCGTGACCCTCGAATGCAGTTTCTATTTCGCCCAGGCGACTGGTCAGTTTCGAATGATGGTACAACCAAGAGCGATCTTGATGGCTTGCTTGCTACCTGGGTGGGAGCCGATATACCGATTTCTGTTTTTGACCTATCTGGAGTCCCGTCCGCTGTTGTGGATGACCTTGTTGGGGCAATTCTTCGAATCCTCTACGATGCTATGTTCTGGGGACGGCTAAAATCAGAGGGCGGACGACAACGACCGCTGCTACTAGTATTGGAAGAAGCACATGTTTATCTCGGCGGGCAGTCAAAGGGACGTGCCGCCGCAGCCACTCGGCGTATCGCAAAGGAGGGCCGTAAATATGGCGTTGGTTTAATGCTGGTTAGCCAGCGCCCCTCCGAAATTGATAACACGATTCTCTCACAATGTGGCACGATGGCTGCAATGCGGCTTACTAATGAGAATGACAGAGGTCAGGTTACAACGTGTGTTTCAGACAACCTTAAAGGCCTGTTCTCAATGCTGCCGGTATTGCGCACAGGTGAGGCTCTCATCGTGGGCGAGGCTGTAAGCATGCCCGTTCGTGCCCTCATAGACCTGCCATCGCAGCAGCAGCGTCCTGACAGCGATGATGCATTGGTTGTAGTCCCGAAAGGCCCAGATGGTAAGCGCAAGCAGCCAGGGGGGTGGACCGAACCCATTGAGAGCGAAAACTATAAACCTCTTGTTCAAGCTTGGCGTCAACAAGACCCAAATGCCAAAGTGAGCAGTTCTTCGACAATAGCCAGCGTGCCTTCAGCAACAAAGGAATAGACTGAATATGGAGCGAACGCCTGTAACATCAGCCGATTTGTGCTCTGTTGGTTATGATGAAGAGTCCATGACACTCGAAATAGAGTTCAAGAAAGGAGCTGTTTATCAATACAATGGGGTTCCACGGGAAGAGTATCAAAATCTGATGTCCGCACCGTCACACGGAAGGTATTTCAATGCGAACATCAAGAACCGCTATTCATATATGAAGCTGTAGCGAATGATGAATGGATATGAAAATTGCGGATCTGGGAGTGATAATATTATGCATGCGCGGGGAGGGATTGGAGCCTCATTATTGAGACCCCGGTATGGCATGTCCGCCACCTACCGGTACCCCCCCTTGGTTGCGCCTGGGTTGCATTTGTTTCGTTTATTTGCCGATCTGTTCCGCTATTAGTCCTGTAAATTCAATGGGATCAATGCTTGGATCAAAACCGGAGATTGCTGTGGCTGGTAAGCATCCGGGTTAACCCATCACCGTGCTTCTCAACCATGCTGAAGAATCCAAAATCTGTTAGCAGCCACATATAGAATTCAATTTCTGCCTATCAATCCAGTTAATCACGGTGTCGCGGGAGAACCATCCACTTCAGCAACATATTCACTATGCTAAGTACAATCGCACCCCAGAATGCTGCTGCAAAACCGCGAATATGGAAGCCGGGGACAAATGCCGAGGCAAGTTTCAGCATGATCCCGTTGATGACCAGCCAGAATATTCCAAAGGTGACGATTGTGATCGGGAAAGTGATTATTTTAAGGAACACCCCTATGGTGGCGTTGGCCAATCCTATTGCGACTGCGGCAATCAAAGCCGCCGCTGGGCCACTTACGTATATTCCGGGCACAATGAGCGATGTCAGCCAGACCGCCAGTGCCATAATTATCCAGTGAACGAGCATTCGTCGCATTATGAAGCCTCCGTTTTGCGTATCGTATCATTTCAAGTTTAAAGCTTTCTGAGAATTCCAATATAATAATAAGGCAATGAAAAGAGACAGACATTCACCCGTGATGCGTTAGAAGACCTGGAATCGAATCTGGCCGGTTGCTATTGCGATTTTAACTGCCCTCCTGATTTCGGAATTCGGTTGGACCTGGGGCCGTATCGGCCACCGAGTAGCCGCCGAAATGGCTGAAGCCCGGTTAAGTCCCAAGGCGCTTGCAGCTATTCATGAGTTGTTGGGACCGGGAGTCAGCATTTCAGATATTTCCACCTGGGCCGACGAGCCAGGAATCCGAGCAGCAGCGCTTGGCACTATGTAGACGTTCCAATAACGGAATCGCGCTATGATCCCAAATACTGCCTCTCAAAAGGTTGTGTCGTCAGCAAAATCGCAGACTTCAGGCGGACACTGATAGACAAACGGGCGGATAAATTTAAGAAACAGGAAGCCCTGAAATATCTGGTTCATTTCATTGAGGACCTCCACCAACCCTTGCATGTCGCAGACAATAGTGACCGGGGTGGCAAT
>JAHFUH010000463.1 GCA_023265215.1 Acidobacteriota bacterium | reverse complement strand
AGACTGGACTCCCTTTTCGGCAGCCTTGATGTCTTCCCAATTTTTCAGAACATCTTCCGATGTCCTCAGGTTGGCGTCCCCAAAAATATGAGGATGCCGGCGGACCATTTTTTCATGGGATCGGTCAATCACATCGGCCAGGCTGAATTCTCCCAGTTCCTGCGCTATCTGCGAATGGAATACCACCTGGAACAAAAGGTCTCCCAACTCGTCCTTTAATTCGAGCGGATTGTTCCCATCGAGCGCATCGAGAACTTCGTATGCTTCCTCGATCAGCATCGGCTTGAGGCTTTCCCTCGTCTGTTCCTTGTCCCAGGGACACCCGTTCTCTCCGCGCAATCGCTCGACGAGGCCGGCCAGTTTCGAAATATCAGGTTTATCGTTCATCTCTGTATTATCTCCAGTAGCGAGCAATTGGGCAACAAAGCAAAACGCCACAGATTTCCCATCGCGGCCGACGGCCACAACCAAATCAATGCCATATATGCGGGCGCTCCTGGGAGCGCCCGCGTCTCGCCTAATGCTGCATAGTTTTATACTTGAGGCCCAAAGGGCCGGCAGTAAATAGCCCCGAGCGTCAGCTCGGGGTGGGAGCGGTGGACATATGAGGCCCGAAAGGGCCGGCACAACAGCGGAAGTGCCGCACCTTCGGGGCTTCCATTACACACTCAATCCTATCCCGGCCTCACTGCCGGTCCTATTCACTGCCGGTCCTTCGGACCTAAAAACCTCTTTTTTCAAGAACTATGCAGCATTAGGCGAGATGCCGGCGCTCCCAGGCCGGCCTGCATGTATGCCATTGATTTGGTTGCGGCCGTCGTCCGCGCTGGGAAATCTGCGGCGTCTTATAGAATCAGAATGCAAGAAGCTTGCGGTGTGAAGAAAACACGGGTATGTTTGGCTTTTTAAATTGCCAACCCCGTGAATATGGAGAACAAGATGGTTTTGCTGTGCCGCCCCGCGAAGCTTCTGCTTCTGGTCCTCTTCTCATCTCTCATCCTTTGTGCGGCGCAAGATAATAAGACTGTTGCGCCCAAAGCGCAAAACAAGCAGGACCCAACGTCATCTCGCGCGTCCACCGCCGGATCGAAAACGACCACGGGTGCCCAAAAACAGGAAAAAGCCAAGACGCTCCCTCCGAAAATAACTTACCTGGCGGGGGAGGACCCGGATTTTGCAGCAAAGTGCGGTTGGCCGGTAAAGTACCCACAGCCTTTGCCTGGATCGATCCTACCGTACAAACGGGTCATTGCCTATTATGGCAATCCGCTGTCGAAGAGAATGGGAGTATTGGGAGAATACCCGAAGGAGGAGATGCTGCGCCGTCTCAAAACCGAAACGGCCAAATGGGAGAAAGCCGATCCTTCGCACCCGGTGCTACCTGCTCTCCACCTCATAGCGGTTGTGGCTCAAGGGCAACCCGGGCAGGCAGGGAAGTACCGGATGTTAATGCCGGACAAAGTTATCAACGACGTGTACGGCTGGGCCAGGGAGGCTAATGCTATCCTGTTCATCGACATCCAGACGGGGCAAGAAAATATTCGCACTCTTCTTCCGCGCTTTGAATGGATACTGAAGAATGCCGATGTCCATTTGGCGATCGACCCCGAGTTCAACCTGATTCAAAGCGGAAGAGTGCCGGGGAGCAAAATCGGTACATACGATGCTGCCGAAATAAATTACGTTTCCGGGTTTCTCCAGAGCCTGGTGAAGAAGTACAACCTCCCTCCGAAGGTTTTCATCGTGCACCGGTTCACCAGGAAAATGGTGACCAATGCGCAGCAGATAGCAGTGCATCCGGAAGTGCAGGTAGTCATGAATATGGACGGCTGGGGCGCGCCCTGGTTAAAGCGGACCTCCTATAAGGATTACATCGTGAAAGAGCCCGTTGAGTTCACCGGCTTCAAGCTCTTCTATCACAATGATACGAAGAAAGGTGATCCCCTCCTCACCCCGCAGGAGGTGCTCCGACTCAATCCAAATCCCATATATATCCAGTATCAATGATTCCGGCCAAGCAAGCAGGCAATGAAACCGAAGCACGGGAAAAAAGGAAAGCAATTACGGGCAAGCGATGAAAACACAGATGTCTCCGCCCGATTAGCTCCGGGGCCCAAAGTATTGCCACCCCAAAGCTTCATATCCCGGAGTGTGCTTTGGATCCTGCCGGCACTTATCGCAATCAACCTTTTTATTTATGCCCAAGTGCGGACTCACGAATTCACCCAATGGGATGATCCATATTACGTCAGCAAAAATTACGAAGTATTGCGTGGCTTGACGTGGCAGGGAATCTGTTGGGCTTTCACGACATGGCATGAGGCGAATTGGCACCCGGTGACATGGATTTCGCACATGATCGATGTGCAACTTTTTGGCATGGCGCCGGGCCCCCATCATCTCATGAGCCTTCTTTTCCACATCGCCAATACACTCCTGTTGTTTTGGGTGCTGTTCCGGATGACCGCAGCGGCCGGTTCGAGCGCGTTTGTTGCGGGATTGTTTGCCGCCCATCCACTCCACGTGGAATCGGTGGCCTGGGTTGCGGAGCGAAAGGATGTGTTATGCGCTTTTTTCTTTTTGCTGGCAATTTGGGCGTACATCGCTTATGTCCGCAGGGCTGATTTTCGTCGCTATCTGATTATCGCCGCACTTTTCATTCTTGCTTTGATGTCGAAGCCGATGGCCGTGACGCTGCCGATAATTCTGTTGTTGCTCGACGTTTGGCCTTTGGGGCGCTTACGCCTGGAATCCGGGCAAATACCGATTTTCCTGCGGCTGATCCGGGAAAAGATCCCGCTTATTGTATTGGCGATAGCCTCGAGCACCGTAACGATCGGGGTTCAATTGCACGGCGGATCGGTCGTAAAAATGGATTCCATTCCGTTGAGTGGTCGAATAGCCAATGCGCTGACATCCTATGTGGCTTATCTGGGAAACATGCTGTGGCCGGCGAATCTCTCAGCATTTTATCCATATTGGTCCCCGTCCATAGTGTGGGTTGCCGTTTGTATTCTGGCTTTGGTCGGTGTTTCCGTATTGGCAGTTCGATCCGCCCCGCGCCATCCTCATATTCTGGTTGGATGGATTTGGTATCTGGTAATGATGGTTCCGGTGATTGGATTGATACAGGTGGGCACACAGGCGAAAGCAGATCGATACACGTATCTTCCTCTGATAGGGATTTTTATCATTATCGCCTGGAGTGCTCCTGAAATTGTGAGTCGAATACGCAGAAACAGTTTGCCGCTGGCGATTGCCGGCGGCGTTGCTATTTGCCTGCTGGCAACAGCCGCCAAAATCCAGGCAAGCTATTGGGCAAATGGACTTGCATTGTGGGATCATGCATTGAAATCATATCCCGATAGCCAGTTGATTCACTTGAACGCCGCATATGAGTTGAACTACCGCGGAGAAGCGGCCAAAGCCCTGCAGCATTTTTCGGAAGCACTCCGGCTTAATCCCAATTCCGCGGAAGCACATAACGCCATTGGCGTGGCCCTTAGCAAAGAAGGAAATTTAGATGAAGCGCTGAAACATTTCACCCTGGCTTTGAGGATCAAGCCGGATTATGCGGATGCTCACTGCAATTTAGGCGCAAGATTGACAGACCTTGGAAAATTCGTAGAAGCGATGCTTCATCTCTCAGCCGCTTTAGAAATAGATCCCAACAATCCGGAGATACACTACGACATGGGATTGGTCTTGATGAAACAGGGGAAAAGCGATGAAGCGATCGCCCATCTTTCCGAAGCTTTGCGAATCAAACCCGATTTTGCAGAAGCATATAATTGGCGCGGAAATGCATTGTCAAGCAAGGGGGACCTGGACGAAGCAATTGCGCAGTACAATGAAGCGCTTCGCGTTAAACCCGATTTCGCGGATGCACATAACAATTTGGGAATAGCCCTGGCAAATCAAGGCAAGCTTGAGGAAGCCATAACTCAATACAATGAAGCTCTTCGCATCAACCCCGATCTGGCCGAAGCTCACAATGGTCTGGGGAATGCTTTTTCGTATCAAAACAAGCTGGACGAAGCCGTAGCTCAATTTAACGAGGCGCTTCGTGTGGCGCCCAATTTTGCCGGGGCCCGCCGCAATTTGGGCGTCGTGCTGACGAGGCAAGGAAAATTGGATGACGCGAGAGCCCAATTCATGGAAGCGCTTCACATACAGCCCGATTTTGCAGAAGCCCGCAGCAGTCTGGGCGACTCCTATTTATTTCAAAGAAGATATAGCGAAGCTGTTACCCAGTACAAAGAAGCCCTTCGCATCAGGCATGACTTCGTGGATGCGCATTATAATTTTGGGGTAGCTATGATGAACGAGGGCTTGTTCGACGAGGCGATTGTACATTTCACCGAAGTTCTTCGAATAGCGCCCGGCAACATCGGCGCCCACGGCAACCTGGGCATTGCCCTTTTAAACAAAGGACGCGCTGAGGAATCGATAACTCACCTGAACGAAGTTCTGCGTGTAAGGCCCGATGACAAACTGGCCAATCAAAACTTAAAAACGGCTCTGTCACTCATGAAGAAAAAAACGAGGCAATAGGAGGCACTGCATATGCCGGCCAAAATCAACGAATATTGGATTGCCCCCTGCGGGATGAACTGCGCTATATGCAAAGCGCATCTGCGCCAGAGAAATCCATGCCATGGTTGCAGGGATGCCGAGAATAACAAACCTAAAACCCGCTTGTATTGCCAATTGAGAACTTGCGATAAGCGCACCGGTGAG
>JAHFUH010000065.1:3859-15101 GCA_023265215.1 Acidobacteriota bacterium | reverse complement strand
TTTCCGGCGGAAAAGTATTACCGTGACGTAAAGCTATGCACCATTGGGGAAGGAACGAGTGAAATTCAAAGGATGATCATAGCCCGCGAGATCCTCCGGTAGGCTGAAGCATCGAGATCCAACGCCGCTTGAGAATGCCGGTGTTTCGCTCAATACCGCCTAGTTTTTCTTGGGAACGACGGCGTCCTCACCGGCACACGGGTGCGAAAGCTGGGAATTTCCGAATTAACGAAGAGCTTCAGCAACTTGTATGGTTTTCGGCAAGCAAATCTGGTAATCGTGAATATGTGCCGGCGGGACGTCTAATGCCGCATAGTTTTTGATTTTGGCCGCATAGCATAGCCCGGCCTTAAAAGGCCGGGATTTGCGAAGAATATTAAATTGCGTCGCGTCAGCGACGCCTGATTTAAATTATTGTTATGTAAGTGGATGAGGTCAGCCGCCGCTGACGCGGCGGACTTCCGGTTCCCATCTGATCCCGGCCTTAAAAGGCCGGGCTAAATTCAGCCCGCCGCTACGCGGCTCGATAAGCAATAGGAGCATTGTTCAAAAAATATAGGGCATTAGGCGGGATGTCGGTGCTCCCAGGAAAAACCACATGAAATCATTAGAGAATCCCGGTGAACTAGTAAGGGAAGTTCGAGCCTGCAATCATAGGGCTGTCGCCCGGCTGCTTTCAATAGTTGAAAGCGGCTCGCGGCGGGCAGTTCCATTCCTGCGCGAGTTGTTTCCCTTCACGGGACGAAGCTTCACCATCGGGATCACAGGAGCTCCCGGAGCAGGCAAGAGCACGTTGGTAGACCGGCTTGCGGATGTATATCGTACACAGGAAAAAAAGGTGGGGATCATTGCAATTGATCCGACAAGTCCATTCACCGGAGGTGCCATACTGGGCGATCGAATCCGGATGCAGTCTCGATGTGTTGATCCAGGTACATTCATTCGCAGCATGGCAACTCGCGGACATATGGGCGGGCTGGCCGGCGCTACATCGGATGCATTGACTGTGATGGATGCCGCGGGATTCGAGATTGTAATCATAGAGACGGTCGGAGTTGGACAGGGCGAGGTAGAAATAGCGCAAACAGCAGATGCAACAATTGTACTTTTAGTTCCCGGCATGGGAGACGACATACAAAATATGAAAGCCGGAATAATGGAAATTGCCGACATATTCGTCATAAACAAATCCGACCATCCGGGAGCAGACAAAACAGAAAGCGACCTGAGAGCGTTAATTTCACTCAGCTCCAGAATGGATGGCTGGAAGCCGTCGATAGTTCGCACAGCCGCCCTGGAAAACCTGGGGATTCGTGAATGCGCTGACGCCATTGAACAATACCGTTTGTTCCTGCAACGATCTGAAATCCAGCGTAACCAGACAATCCAGAAGCAGAGAAACAGGATTCTGGAGCTCTTTTGCCGGAAGGCTCATGAAATCTTTCTTCAAAATAAGGAGGGGGAGGCTCAGATCAATAATCTCGCAGCCCTTGTCGTCGATCGTAAGATCGATCCATATACCGCAGCGGATAGAATTTGGGAACATATTGTGGAAATAATCACGGCGGTGGAAGGGAAAAATCCTGAGAACGCGACGGATTCTTAATAGTTGTGATTTGGGATTGAAGTTATTCATTCCGGATACCGAAAAGCAAACTGAACGCATCATTTTCGGAAATACTAATGACTTCTTTGTCTGAATCACTTCAGTTTCAATTGAAGGCCTGCCGAACGCTGCCAAGCGTTCCGGCTGTTGTATTGCAGGTTTTAGATCTTTGCCAGGATGATAGTGTAAGCATCGGGCAGGTTGCGAAGGTGCTTGCTCGCGATCCCGCATTGAGCGGAAAAGTTTTAAAGGTCGCAAATTCGCCCTGGTATGGTGTGCGATCGCAGGTCACTACTCTGGAGCGAGCGATCACAAATTTGGGAATAAATGCCACGCTCAGTCTGGCGCTCAGTTTTTCACTTGTGCGGGGGCTTCAAAAAGGAAGGAGCGGATTCGACCACCAATCCTATTGGACCAGATGCGTGATATGCGCCGCAACCAGTCGCGTTATAGCCGAACTTGTGAATGCCGCCAATCATGAAGAGTTGTTTCTTGGAGGGCTGCTTCAGGACATTGGAATCCTTGTTCTGAATGAAGCTGTGCCGGATTCCTATTCCACAATAGTAGAAGCGGCAAAAGGGGATCATGCGGTCTTAGCGAAGCTCGAACGCCAGGAATATGGGAGCGATCATGCGGATGTAGGTGCATGGCTGCTTGAAAAGTGGAATTTGCCTGTCGATCTTCAGCGGGCAGCGGCTTCAAGCCATAAAGAGGTGCAAGATCCGGAAGGGCTGTCAATTTTCAGCAAATGCGTCGCCCTGGCCAGCGATATAGCTGGAATCTGGACGCAATCGGACGCCATTGCAGCTACTGCAAGATCGCGTGCAAAATCAATCCGCCTGTTTGGTATGTCTTCCGGGCAATTTGACACGCTTTTGGGAAACATTGCAAAAGTTCTTCCTGAAGTTACGGCAAATCTGGACATTAGCATTGGCGGCGAGGATTTTGTTGTCCGTGTTCTTGACCAGGCACGTGGTGCGCTTGTGGAGTTGTCGTTGCAGGCACAGCGCACTGTTCATGAAGTGCAGTTGCAGGCTCAGCGGGATGATCTCACTTCACTCGCCAACCGCGCCTATTTAAGCGAGGTTCTTCCGCAATTGTTCGTAGCCGCCCGTGAATTGGGACAGCCGTTAAGCGTGCTATTCATCGATATTGACAATTTCAAGCTAATCAATGATTCGCATGGGCATCAGGGAGGTGATAACGTCCTTGCATCGGTTGCACGCGTACTGAGATTATGTACACGAGAATTTGACACTGTCGCACGGTATGGGGGCGACGAGTTCGTAATACTCCTACCCAACACTACAGAAAAAGCAGCGGCCGATCTTTCAAAGCGCATTCAGACAGCTGTTATGGTTCATCCGCATGTGATCGCCGAAAATATTGAGATTCCCGTTACAATATCGATCGGGTGCGCCACAATGTTGCAGGCTCGCGTTTTTTCAAGCGCAACTGAATTAATTGAAGCTGCAGATCGATGTCTTTATGCAGCCAAAATGGGCGGTCGCAATCGCGTTGTCACGCTCGATAAACTCGAAGAAACTCCCACCCAAATTGATGAACGAGACCTCATGGCCTTTCAAAGGAAATTTGAATCTGCAGAGGGCAAAATGCTCGGAAAGAGTTGACCCATCTCGCATTTCACCTGCAACGGCATCTCAACAGTTTTGTTTCCAAATATCTTTTTCATTGATAAGATGCCCCAGTTCGCATTTTAAAAACATCAGCCAGGGAGAAATGACGTGCGTTTCCCCAGATTACCATTGTGGATTCCAGCCTCGATGGTCGCCATGACCTATGCCCGATTCGGGCTATACAGCCGGACCAAACTGACCGACCTTTCTAACTATTGCCGAACGTTATCTGAACAAAACTGCTTAAATACATATCCGGCAAAAATTGACCAACCGGGGGAAGATTGATGAACGAAATGCCCGATGTTATGTCTGGCGGAGCCTTCGAACGCTTTAATCGGATGCTGAAGCTAATGGTGGATCAAGGAGGCAGTGATCTCCATATATCCGTGGGCGGAGGTTTTCGCTTTCGTCTAAATGGCAAACTCCAAATGGCGCCGGACTCCGGGGGCCTCTCGCCGGCGGATGTCGTAACAATAGCAGCGGGCATTTTGCTCTCGGGCCGCAAGTGCAATCGCGAAAACATCGCTTCTTTTATTGAAAATCTAACCGATTATGATTGCTCCTATTCTGTCGCCAGCCTGGGTCGATTTCGGGTCAACATTGCAAGCCAGCGCCGGTCGCTTGCGATCGTGCTTCGTCACATTCCTTTTATTCTCCCCACGTTTGAAAGCCTGGGGCTTCCCCAAGTGCTGGCGGATATCGCAGTCAGCGAAAATGGCCTCATACTATTGACAGGTGTGACCGGCAGCGGCAAGTCTTCCACCATGGCGGCCATGATTAATCACGTTACGCAGATCAGCCAGAAAAAGATCATCACGATTGAAGATCCGATCGAATTCCTTTATAAGGACGACCAATGCAGCATAATTCAACGAGAATGCGGCTCGGATACTGAAAGCTTTGGCAGAGCACTCCGGGCGGCATTACGCCAGGATCCGGATATCATTCTTGTGGGTGAAATGAGGGACAAGGAAACCGTAGATATCGCAATCAAGGCGGCGGAAACAGGCCATCTTGTCATATCCACGGCGCACACTACTGATGCGCCCAAAACGATTTCGCGGCTGATCAGCGTTTTTGAACCGTCCGAGCAAGGCTCCGTCCGCCTCAGACTGGCGGAAACTCTCCTTGCTATAATTTCACAGCGGCTCGTGCGCAGAGCAGATGGTCAGGGGAGGGTAGTCGCATGCGAAATTATGCGCCGAACGCAATCCATTCAGGACTGCATAGCCGATCCATTGAAAACCGATCTTATGAAGGAATATCTGGAGAAGGGGCGGGAGCTTTACGGGATGCAGACGTTCGACCAGCACCTGACCGATCTGTATACGGCAGGGGCTATCGATATGGCTACGGCAAGAGCCGCAGCGACTTCCGCCGCGGATTTTGAAAGGAATCTGGTTTTTAAATGAATATAGTATTTTGTGAAATCCCGAGACAGGAATCCTATGGACACAATTAAAATTGGAATTATCGGCGGCAGCGGTCTGTATGATATGCCGGGTTTGACCGGCCGCAAAGAAATCAAAATCAAAACTCCATTTGGCAATCCTTCCGACAGTTTTATCGCCGGAACACTCGCGGGCAAGAGAGTCGTTTTCTTGCCGCGGCATGGAAGAGGGCATCGCCTCTCCCCCTCCGAACTGAATTTTCGTGCAAATATTTACGGGATGAAGATTCTGGGAGTTGAGCAGATTCTGTCTGTCAGCGCAGTGGGATCGCTGAAAGAAGAAATTGCCCCACTGGACATTATTTTACCCGATCAATTTGTGGATAGAACGCGAGGCCGGATTTCTAGCTTTTTTGGCGCCGGCGCGGTTGCCCATATTGCTTTCGCAGATCCGATATGCCCGGACCTCCTGGAACAGGTTCACAATTCGGCTCAAAAGGCGGATGTCCATGTAAAAAAGGGGGGAACATACCTCTGCATGGAGGGACCTGCGTTCTCGACAAAAGCTGAATCGAATCTATATCGTGGCTGGGGAATGGACATTATCGGAATGACCAATCTTCAGGAAGCAAAGCTGGCCAGGGAAGCGGAGATCTGCTATGTCACGATCGCGCTGGTTACCGATTTCGATTGCTGGCACGAATCGCATGAAACCGTCAGTGCGGACATGATTGTTAATAATCTCCAGCAAAACTGCCGGACGGCTCAAATGATCATAACGCAGGCGGTGAAGGATTTGTCGGACTCCAGAAGATGCCAGTGCAGCGAAGCGTTGAAGTATGCATTGATAACCGATAAAAGTCTTATCCCCAATGAGACCAGAGAAAAGCTGAGTTTTATTATTGGAAAATATCTGGCCTGAACCCAGCATTATATAGGTGGAGAACAAGATGGGCATACTGGTTGTAGGATCTGTTGCGCTGGATTCGGTGATAACTCCCTTTGGGCACAAAGATGAAGTATTGGGCGGCTCCGCAACTTACTTCAGTCTTGCGGCAAGTTATTTTGCCGAAGTCAGCATGGTTGCGGTGGTGGGTGAAGATTTTCCCGAGGCGCACATGACCTTTCTCAAAAATAGGGGTATTAATGTTTCAGGGCTTCAGCGCCGGAAGGGCAGAACCTTCCGTTGGAAGGGGGAATACGGGCTCGATTTGAACACGCGCACTACATTAGACACCCAGCTCAATGTCTTTGCGGATTTTTCACCAAAACTGCTGAGTTCCCATTGCAGCCAGGATTACCTCTTTCTCGGAAACATCGACCCGGACCTTCAGCGCTCCGTCATGGAGCAGATGAAACAGCCGAAACTTGTTGCCTGCGATACGATGAATTATTGGATCGAGAACAAACGCGAGTCACTGCTGAAAACACTTGCCGCAATTGACCTGCTGGTAATCAACGATTCGGAAACAAAGGAATTGGCCGACGAACCGAATCTTATCCGCGCCGCTCGTTTAATACTTTCCTGGGGGCCCAAAATCCTGGTAATCAAGCGCGGGGAGTACGGAGTGCTTATGTTCGGCCCCAACTCCGTTTTCGGAATTCCAGCGTTTCCTATCGAAAACGTTCTAGATCCAACTGGCGCCGGCGATTCTTTTGCCGGGGGACTTATGGGATATCTTGCAGCTTGCGGTGCATGCGACGACGTTTCATTGAGGCGGGCAGTTGTGTTCGGCTCGGTAATGGCTTCCTTCAATGTAACTGATTTCGGCCCGGAGCAATTGGGAAATCTCACGCGCCCGGAGATTGACGCCCGGTACAGAGAATTCCGACAGCTTGCTTCTTTTGACGACATTTCAGGAAAATACACCGAAGTTGGCAGCAAATTCTGACTTGAGATACAGGATTCCCCTATATCCCCGTGAAATGCATGGGATGCGTCGGGAGCAATAGCCGGACGCACTCTCCAATAATTGCATTCTTGTCGACCTGGGGCGCTGCCCACATAAGTGCTAACTTAATATTCTTTTTGCGCCGCGTAGCGACGCCCGACCTGGAACCTCTATAATCGCTTTCCATAGTTGAGGTCAACCGTCACTAACGCGACCGATATATATTTCTCGACCAATTCTCGGCCTTAAACGTTTGGGCTAAACTCATGGGCCGCTATGCGGCTATCTTCAAGTTAGCGCTTATGTGGGCACGGCCCCAGGCAGATATGAATCGGGCCTTCGGCCCCTGCGCTTAAAGCGGACCACCTAAAAGGTGGTAGGCTTAAACTTGGCGAATTTAGGGCATGCGCAAGAATTACTTGGCATTTTGGCGCGAGTGCCGGGCGGGCAGATGCAAGGCGACGCGACGCAGGCGATGCGGTGTCATCGTCGAGGAGCGGCAACGAAGCAGATGCCCGCCCGCCGCCGCGCCCCTTCGGCCTGGGGGCCGGCGGCAAAATGCCAAGTAATTCTTGCGCATGCCCTAAGCTTAACTATTGCAGCCTTGTGTCCCCTCTTCTAGAATCAAAGGATGCTTCGTTCATTCGTAATCGCTATTGCTATTTTAGCCGCAGGTTGTGAGCTTTCTTTGGCGCAGACTGGCTCGTCGAAATCCAAAAAACAACCTTCCTCGCCCCCGCCTACAATGGAAGAGGCTGAGACCTATCATGAAGCCTACCTGCTGGTAAGAAAAGCGCAGGACATGATAGGGACATCCAAAGAAAACAGCGATGAGCAGGCAGAGTTGTTTCAAAAAGCAATCCGGATAAAACCTGATTTCCTGGAAGCTCACTACAATCTCGGATTGATCTATGCCAACCAAAAGAAATGGCAGCGGGCCATCAGCGAATTTGAGGCAGTTCTTAAACTGGATCCCAAATTCGAAGGAGCGTATTTCCTGCTGGCATCCGGCTATCAGACGGTTGGGGATGAAAAGAACACCATCAGAGCACTGGAAGGCGGGCTGAATATAAATCCTAAAGACACCAGGATGCTGAGAGCGTTGGCATATCTCCAATACAACAGCAAGAATGATCCCGAAGCGATCAAGCTTCTCCAGCAACTCCTGGAATTAGAACCTGCCGACATCGAATCGCGCATTGATCTGGCAGTACTTTTCCACAGAAACAACGAAATAGAGAAAGCGGTCAGCAATTACAAAGATGCGCTGCTTGTGGACTCCAAAAGCTTCGCGGCTCATTACAATCTTGCTTTGATTTATATGAGCCAAAAAAAGTACGCCGAAGCAGCTCTGGAACTCGAAACCGTCAGTCAAATCCGGCCCGGCTATCCGGAATCGCTTGAGCTCCTGGGCGATGCCTATGCCTTCCAGAGGATGCAACAGAAAGCCGTAAGTGCATACAAAGCTGCTACAGAAAAAGCTCCTGATCGTAGCGTGCTTTTTTCAAAGCTCGGATCCAGTCTTGCCGATATCGGGAAAAATGAGGAAGCCGTTGCTGCTCTGGAAAGATCCGTTAAACTGAATCCGCAAGATCCTAGGGCGTATTTTCTTCTTGGGGAACTGTATGGCGATTTGAAGCGCGTTGATAGTGCAATTGCAGCCTATAAACGATCGTTGGAACTAAATTTGAAACAATCGGGCGTTCACTTAAGCCTGGGCACGCTTTACGCCGAGAGCAACAAGACCGACGAAGCAATGACTGAGCTGAACGCAGCCGTACAGCTCGATCCAAACAACTCCTATGCATGGGGAAACCTAGCGCTGTTAAACGAGAAGCTGGGCTTGGACAAAGCTGCAATTCAGGCTCATGAAAAGGTCCTATCGCTTGGCAAAGGGCAGGCGCTGAATTACTTCCATCTTGGTATGCTGTATGCGAAAAACAATCAGCCGGATCAGGCAATCCCGAATTTTGCAAAAGCGATCGAGATGGAGCCTGAAAAATACCGCACCGTTTTGATGGCGGAGTTGAGGAACGTCCACTCGATGCTGGACAGCGTGCGCTATAAAACCGAATTCCGGCAGCTTCTTCCGGGCATGCAAACCAAATAATAATCGGCGCTCCCTAATGCCAGTTTTGTGGGGCTTCTTTTAGATTATCTTTCGGTTATCCAATAAATTATCGTGGCCGGTAGGAAATAGGAGCGGAAGTATATATGGTTTGAGCTCCTCATTCCTTTTTCTTCCGCAGGAGGTTCGACGCTGCTTTCAATTCGGACAACGGCAATCGTGGCCATTCCAGGCGGCAGCTCGATCGGCTGCATGCGCAGGTGAACCACGATATGCTGTCCTTTCAAAACCAGCGTCTTGGCAAGTACCGCCACGCCGGCGTCGTGAGGATTTAGAAAATCCAAATTTTCGGGACGCTCCCATGCCAAAAGAAATACTCGAGGAGAACCGGCCAGCGGATCGTGCAGCAGAAACGGTCGGCTCCAGCACTAGCAGCCCGTGGTGAAGGTACAGAAGGCCGCGCGCATGGGGCTTGCGGGGCGAGCGCAAGGCGCGAGGAGGCGGCGATGCGTTGACATCGTTGACGACGAGCAGCGTAGAGATCGCGCTGGGCCGCTACGCGGACCCAGACCCCGCAACCCCCATGCGGCGGGGCCTTCGGCCCCGGATCCCGTTGGGTTCCGGCGGCGCGTGGGCATTTGCCGCGTTGGCGCTCCTCAACGATGTCACCGCATCGCCAGCGTCGCGCCGCCTTGCATCTGCCCACGCGGCGCTCGGAACGCGGTCTTTTGTACTTTCACCACGGCCTGCTAGGCCATCGAAGCTACATTCACCAGAAGGAACAGCAGGAGCATTCCCGTCAGCAGCATCCGAAAATATGGGTTCCATGTCGGCACATTTTATTGTCGCAATAACTCCCCAATCTTAGCCTTGACGCAATGTGAATATCGGCAATTCCGGGCGACAAGCGAACCTCGCAGGGATTGCGGTCATGCCTGTGCCACAGCTTACATAGGCTCTGCCGATTGGGACCTCGTACCAACCTGAAATGAAGCGACCGCTCCCGGGTGGAAGAAATGGGGCAAAAGAGCCGATTCGACCCTGGCCACCGTGAGTGTGCCCTGCCAAGGCGAGGTCGAAGTGGCCAACTGTTTCGGGAAGGCGATCCAAAAGCTCCGGGCTGTGTGTGAGGAACAATTTGACTGCAACGGCAGTGCAGTCGCTGACGGTCTTGTCGATCAGCACAATCCCGCCAGTGGAATCATCAGTTGCCGATATACATATAGCTGAACCGATTGATACAGACTCGTTGATCAGCAGCTTGACTTTCTGCGACTGATAAATCTTTTGCAGCAGTGAAACTGGAACGTGAGCCCAATGCTCCCAGTTGCCCAATGTTGCCAGCACGGTTCGCCCTCTGCTTTTAAGATTTTGGCAGAATTCCTCCAATACGTGCAGATGCAGAGGATTGTTAATCATATCTCCCGTCAACAAAACCAGCGAGGCATCTCGTTGCCCGATTTCTCGAATAATCGCCTCTTCAATCAACCCGATGTGCTTCAAGTGCGCGTCCGTGACTTGTGCAATGCGATATCCATTAAGTATCTTTGGAAGCTTGGCTACGGGAACGTCATGTTCTGTTACTCGCAGCCACCTTGGCTCAATACCGAATGCGTCCACCACCGTAAGGAGAGCTGCCGCTCCACTGCCGAGTAACATCTGCCTTCGCGAAAGTATCGGTCGTTTCATTGGTCTATATCCCGCTCCTTTCGAATCCGATAACGGCTATCCTGCGAGTCTTTTGCTCAGGAATTCCTGCAAATCTGCTTTTGACAGGCGGTAGAGATCCGGCGGATTTCCGGGGGGCTGATTTTTCCATCGTCTGTGCCCCCATAGCCAGGATTCCGGATGCTCGCGGATAATGTTTTCCAAAACCTCATTGAGCCGCCGCGTGTTCACCAGCAGATCCCGATTCATGTCACCGGTTCGAACGAGACTAATGGGAGGCAGAAATTTAATCTTGTATCGACCCCGATGCATAGGAGTTAAATACCCGGGGAGAATGGGAGCCTCCGTGTGAAGGGCAAAACGTGCGACGCTTGTCGTTGTCATTGCCGGAACGCCGAAGAAGTCCACGAAAATTCCCTCTTGAAAGGTAGTATTTTGATCCATCAGAATTCCTACCGCGCCGTTGGAATTCAATTTCTTTAGGATAAATCGAGAAGAATTCCGCCTGTTGATTACCTCATTCCCCTTTGCCTCGCGCATTCGGAGCATAAAACGCTCCAGCGCTCCATTATCCAAAGGACGCGTTATAAAGCTGAGCGGGTATCCATGAATCGCATGGGCTATCGGCAGCAGTTCCCAAGAGCTGAAATGCCCGGTCAAATATAGAATCCCTTTTCCCTTGGAGAGCGCTTCGCGATAGTTGTTCAAACCCATTTCTTCGTCGTATTCAACCAGCGAAGATATGTTTAACCTGGTAAGAGAAGGAAGGCGGCTGACTTCCAGTAAATTCATCGCAATATTCTGAAAGCTTCTTCGGGCGATCCGGTTCCTTTCCTGATCCGTCATGCCCGGAAATGCAATCGTGAGATTTACTAATGCGATGCGTCTATGCCTGGAGTCGAGATAATAGATGCAATACGCCAGCAGCTTTATCAGCCGGATTCCCAGCGATCGGGGAAGAATTCGAAAAACAATCAG
>JAHFUH010000065.1:0-3759 GCA_023265215.1 Acidobacteriota bacterium | reverse complement strand
CAATCGTGAGATTTACTAATGCGATGCGTCTATGCCTGGAGTCGAGATAATAGATGCAATACGCCAGCAGCTTTATCAGCCGGATTCCCAGCGATCGGGGAAGAATTCGAAAAACAATCAGAACCAGGCGGACCAGAAAATATGCAGGATAATCCAATTTGCCGCATCCTCGATGAATGATAAAATTTACAGCATATAATTTGCACTACTTGTGAATTCAAGAGCAAGGCTTCTATTGCAGTATGGGCGCGATTGAGCATGATTTTCACGACCGCATGACGAAAAATATATGCCATTGGAGATAGAACCGCCGTATCGAGAAGCTCTTACCGGCATTTTAGCTTTCTCGACCTTCGAGGAAGCCGAACGAACGATCAAAAGCCTTGAAATAATATGCCGTAATTATAAGGCAGCGAGCGATAAGAAAGGGGTGGAGTATTGTCGGCGAATTGCCTCTTTGGGACGCAGCCGTGCGGAGTTGATAAGCCGCAACAAGAGAGTTGACTTGCAAAAACGACTGCAGAAAAAAGAGATAGCAATATGGTTTAAAATATGGCTGGAAACTCCGGCCATATTCGATGACTGGCTTTCACTTCGTAAGAGCACGGAAGATTTCAGGATTCTTGCAGAATCCGAAAACTGCAGCCGTGTATGATCGGGAGAACAATGCCCCCCGAAGCAAAAAACCTTGGCGGTCAAAACCTTTTCCTGGACACGCTGCGCTCCGAGATCCTTGCGGGAAGCGAAAATCTGACTGCCTGGATCCGGCAGATACAATCGCAGGATTCGATAGATACTCTTTTTCAGTTAGAAACCTGGATCAAAGGCATACGCGCTTTTTTCGATTTGGATCACCTGCCCATGATGGAAGGGGAACGCAATGAAATTGTAACCCGCAGTTTTAATCCCGAGCTCAGGATCGTAAAAGAGGCAATTGTGGTTTGCGAGGCTTGCGCCTGTGCCATTACAAAACCGGTCGGAGATGAACAGCTTGAATTTGAAGAATTCATTGAAGTGCAGATGCGCAAGGATCGCGTGCTGGACTTTCAGGTCAGCCGGATTGTGGAGCAATTAACACCCGGCGACAGCGTCTCGCAATTGCTGGAGCTTTTAAACGACATCCGCATAATGATCGATGCATCAAAAAAACAGCCGACTTCAAGCTATCAGCTATTCTCGAGTATTGGGAGGTGTTTTAATCGTGAGCTGAAGAACTGTCGTTACATCGACATGTTGATGAGCCAAAGGTTTAGAATCCAGTACGATCTCATCGACAGCAAGCCGCTTACCAATATCCTCCGGAGCATTTCCGATGATTCTGTTCGGCGAAACGTGGCGCTGGTTCTTCTTTATCTATTTCGGTTTCTCAAATACCTGAAAATCATATCCGCCGACCTGAAAAAGGATCGCCCTCTGCAACATAACCTCGTTATATTTTCATTGTTGCATGAGGGAATGGAGAATCTGAACGGATTTCTGAAAACAAAATTTGTCAAAGCAAGGGAAGCCGGGCGCTCTCTGAGAAGCGCTGCTGAATTGATAGGCTACTCCATGAAAACCGAATCCCAAAGGGTATTGGAGCGCGAACTGGTATTTATATCTAGGGAAACCGACGCAGCCAAAATCTTCGCCAAAATCGAGAATAGCCACGGACTTCTCCGCAATTGTTTCCAGAGTTGCATCGTCACTTGCGTGCAGTCCATAGACCAAACCTTTGACGGCTCGGCCGTTTTCCCATCCAGAACTGATCGTCTGGTTACAGGTGAAAAGCTCCGCCAGGATTTGTGGGACTTACGTCAATGGCTGCTCGCAGTTCTGGAAAATAAGGAAAACCACGACTCCACCATCATCATTGAACGGCTCGCTTCTTTCAAGGATGCGTCACATAAGTCGCTTATGTACCGCGATTGGGCGGAATTTGAATCCTTCACCGATGCGCTGGCCACCTCGGGTAATTTCATCGAAACACGCACATGCATCAGAAAATTCATCAGCTACCTCGAAGCCCTAATTCAGGAAGTTTCAAAGCGCAGTATTTTCGGGGAAAAACAGTTGAATTCATAATCCGGGATTTTGTGCTTCAATACGGACCAACTGATTTCCGGGCTTGAAAGCTTCTACCTTTAAAGACGGGATGATGTGGAAATGGAAAATAAGTTACTAGCCCGGCCGGAGTTTGCTACCATAGCAGCTTATCGTTTAAACAAGGTAATTTATGGAAGACTTGCTTACAAATAACCTCCCTGGAACCAGGGACTTGCTGCCCGACGAAATTGCGCGCTGGCAGATGATCGAACATCACGCCCGCCGGTTATTTTTTCAATATGGTTTTTTGGAAATCAGAACTCCGATAATCGAATCTACTGATTTATTCGCGCGTGGAATCGGAAGCGATACCGATATTGTCGGAAAGGAAATGTATACTTTCATCGATCAAAGCAATCGATCGGTTACTCTCCGTCCTGAAGCCACAGCTTCTGTAGTCCGAGCTTTCATCCAGAACACTATGTATCGAGGTGGAGGCGCCACAAAATTGTATTATATCGGACCGATGTTTCGTCATGAGAAGAAACAGAAGGGCCGTTGGCGTCAATTTTACCAGATCGGAGCTGAAACGCTAGGCTCGGACCATCCCGCAATCGACGCGGAGATGATCGAAATGGCTTTACGCTTGATTGAGTCCCTGGGGATAAAAGCCAGGCTTCTGATCAATTCCGTGGGCTGCAAAAATTGCAGGCCTCAGTATGTTGACCTGCTGCGGTCGGAATTACAAAATTACGTTCCTAATTTATGTGAGGATTGCCGGCGGCGATCCGGCAGCAACAGCCTGAGAGTATTGGATTGCAAGGTCGAAAGCTGTCAGCCCTTTATCGCCCAACTGCCAGTTATTACAGATCACCTTTGCGCCGAATGCTCCGGGCATTTCGGCAGGGTCAAATCCTTTCTCGAAGATGCCGCAATCCCATATGAAATCCTGCCCAGGCTAGTTCGCGGACTGGATTACTATGTGCGAACGGCTTTTGAAATTGTCAGCGGAGACCTCGGCGCTCAGAATGCATTGGCAGGGGGAGGCCGATATGACGGGCTTTCGGAAATCCTCGGCGGACCGCCGGCCCCTGCCATCGGTTTCGCATTGGGGCTGGACCGGTTGGTAATGGTTCTGCCTGAGGATTCAATCTCACGATGGGAATGGCGGCCGGAGTTGCTGATTGCCTATATGGGAGAGCCCGCATTCAGAAGAGCGCTCACGATCGCTCGAGAACTCCGCACTGAGGGTCGATCCTGTTACATCGACTTTTCGGGGGGGAGTCTGAAGAGCCAGTTCCGCTTGGCCAACAAGCTCAAAGCGGAACACGTGCTTATTATCGGGGAAGAGGAACTGGCGAGCGACCGCTATTCAATCAAGAAGATGGCAGATGGGCGGCAATGGGAAATCACCCGGGCCGAACTGGGCAGCTATCTTAAAACACTCAAAGAATCATAAATTACTGACTTTTGATTTCGGAGTCGGATGAGCAAAATTCGGGTGCTTCCGGAAATTCTGGCTAACAAAATCGCCGCAGGGGAAATTGTCGAACGCCCGGCATCCGTCGTCAAAGAACTGGTAGAAAACTCCATTGATGCCGGATGCAGATCCGTTCATGTGCAAATACTCTCGGGTGGGAGGAGGCTTATTCTCGTGCGCGATGACGGCGAAGGAATGAGCCAGGACGATGCAATTCTTGCTTTCGAGCATCATGCGACCAGCAAGCTTCAGAG
>JAHFUH010000462.1 GCA_023265215.1 Acidobacteriota bacterium | reverse complement strand
TTATCGTGAGCTTTCCCGTTTCAGGGGTAAAGACGACTGTGTTCCTGCCGCCGATTGTGGGTTTTGCAGTCTCGTTATTTGCCTCGATGGGTGGTGTGTCTGGTGCCTTTTTGCTCTTGCCGTTCCAGATCACGTTCCTGCACTTTTTCTCTCCATCGGTCAGTGCTACGAACTTCGTTTACAACATTGTCGCCATACCCAGCGGCGTGTATCGCTACATCCGGGAAGGGAGAATGGTGTGGCCTTTGGCAGGGATCATCATTGCCGGGACATTGCCTGGTGTTGCTCTCGGGTATTACCTCCGAGTGTGGTATCTCCCCAATCCGAAGGCATTCAGACTCTTTGTGGGCTGCGTGCTCCTTGTCATCGGCGCCCGCCTCCTGTGTGAAGTGCTGCTTTGGTTGCTACGAGGCAAGGACGCGATCATAGCTGCAGATCCTAAGGAACGGACCAGCACATTTGGCGTGCGGCCAGCTGCGATTCTGCCGCTGGGAACACTGGTCAAAGCCGTTTCTTATTCCTCACGATTGGTGGAGTATGAATTCTGCGGAGAACGGTTTTCGTTTGGGATTCCACGAATGCTCGCCCTGACATTCATTGTCGGGATTATTGGCGGGGCCTACGGGATCGGTGGTGGGTCGATTATTGCTCCTCTGTGTGTGTCCCTCTTCGGGTTGCCGGTTTACACGGTGGCAGGTGCCGCACTCTTGGGCACGTTCCTCACATCCATTGCCGGGGTGTTTTTTTACAGCGCGCTGCCGGCGACCGCGGGTATTTCCACCATCCCGGATTGGCCGTTGGGAATCCTGTTCGGGCTTGGAGGACTATTGGGCATGTATTGCGGCGCACGCCTGCAGCGGTTTGTGCCGCAAAGAACAATCAAAACTATGCTGGCTCTCATGATGCTCTTCCTCGCAGTCAGTTACATTGCGAAATCCCTCTAAGGTATATCGGAAAGCCTGTGAGATTATTAGTTATCAGCATAGATTCATTATTGAGCGCTGAAAAGAGATGCCGCCAAGAGCAAAATTCTTTCCATGCTGCGGTCTCATAGTAGAATTCCAGCTGTGAGGGCTTTGGAAGTATTTGAGTTGTTTGTCTTATGGCTCGTGGGCTAAATAATGCGTCTAATCAGAAGCGGAGATGCGTCTAACAGGGAAAAGGTTTTCAAACGCCTGGATTTATTTTTCCTATCGGCACTGCGCTCACGTCTTCGGCTGCTGGCGCTTGCGATGTTGCTGCTGGCAGGTTGTCAAAGCATCCCGCCGAAGGAAGCTGGCAATTTCCGCAAGCCCGACCTCGTTGAAATCACGCGGCTCGATCCCTCCATCCGGCTGGATATCCGGTACGCGACGACCAACAATTTCCTGCACCGGCCTGTGTATCGGCAGGCGCGAGCTTTTCTGCAGCGGCCCGCCGCCGAAGCGCTCGCGCGAGTCAACGCAAGCCTGAAATCCAAGGGCTACGGCTTGCTGGTCTTCGACGGCTACCGTCCATGGTCAGTGACGAAGATATTTTGGGACATGGCCTCGGAAGAGGAGCGCAAAATTGGGTTCGTTGCCAATCCCCAAAAGGGTTCGCGGCACAACCGGGCGTGCGCCGTCGATTTAAGCCTTTACGATTTGCGAACCGGATCCGAAGTGGCGATGCCCGGCGGGTATGACGAATTTTCCGAGCGCGCATTTCCGAAGTATGCGGGCGGATCGGAGAAAGCGCGGGCCACGCGGGATCTGCTGCGCGAGGCGATGGAAGCCGAGGGCTTTACAGTTTACGAATCGGAATGGTGGCACTTCGATTATCGGAACTGGCGGGAGTATCCCATTTTGAATGTTCCCTTTGAGGCATTGCCGGAGCAACCATGACTCCAACGCGACGAGGCATCCCATTGTCGCAGTTGTGACTTATAAATAAAGATGACAGATGCTAAATTAATCTGTAGGCTTTTCGACCAATCAAGAAGAAGCATTGCGTTTGTTGCCGATTTTTAGGTTTGGAGGCAGGAATGACTGATAAGAAAGACTCGCATCTTTTGTTGGCAGTTCATGTAACCGATCGTTTGAAGAAGGTGCCTCTGGTTCAGAAGGCTTTGATACAATACGGCGATGTGATCAGAACCCGGCTCGGACTGCACGAAGTAAGCAAGGACTATTCATCGCCCGGCGGCATCATGATTCTCGATATCGTGGGCGACTCCAAAGCGCGCCAGCTTCAGAAGGCGTTGGACAAAATCAAGGGAATCGAAACAAAATTGGTTGTATTCAAGCACTAATTCCCGAAAAGGCTCTGCTGGGAAATAATTCCTCTTCTGCCTAGCAGCTCACTAAAATTTCACGCTGCGCAGCATCCGTTCAAATGTCGGCCGCAGTTGCTCGAAATGAGCCATCGGCGACACGAACACCAGAAAAATCGCCTGCCGGCTTCCTAGTGGCACCATGATCAGCCAGTCGCGTTCCCTCTGTGGTTTTCCCGCCGCGTCCATTACCGGCGAAATCGTTTCTAATTCCACGGACCCACCGGCAACTCCTCCGCTCACGTTTATCGCCTTCAATTCGCTCGACTGCTTCAAATTGCTGTCACCACTCTCGAGACGCTTCACAATCGCCGCAGTGATTTGCTTCACGCTCATATTCGGTTCCGGCGTTTGCAGCGCGCGAATCACAACGCCGTAGGCGACCGCATCGCCTGAAACCCCCGCGTGTGGCGCGATCGTTGCCGATGATGATTGCTGGTCCTTAATTAGTTCCCAGTTCTCCGGACGATCCATTTTGAAAGCGCCCAGATTGGCGCTGCGGAAGACCGAACTCGGCTGTATTTCGGTGATGGAAACCTTGGCTATCGGGGCTGCTCCCGCCGTTCCTCCCTGCGATGACGGCGGCGCACCTGAAGCATCGCCCGCAAATATCGCGCCGTTCTTGCGATTCTCCGCTACCCACTGACCGTTTTGGGCCCCCTCGGCAATTTCCTGCGCCGTGTACACTTTTATGCTTCCAGCATGTTTATTCACGGTGGCGAAATCCGCGCTGTCACTTAAGTATTTGTGCGCGGGCCACTCGCGAATCTCCTTCTGGATGGAGGTCCTGCGGTTGCCGGGATTCGGATGATCGCTCAGGAATTGTGGCCCGTGGCCTCCCTTGGAGTCGAGTTTCTCAAAGAAATCCGCAAGCGCCACCGGGTTGTATCCCGCCTTCCATAGGATGATCGCACCCACGGCATCCGCCTGCGCCTCGTCGGACCGCGAATATTTCATCATCAGTGTGCCCGCTCCAACCTGAATTCCCATCTTCGCAAGGCTGCCCCATGCTCCGCCCACATCGCCGACGATGGCTCCGGCAATTCCCGCCAGCCCTTCGACCCATCCCTTTGTCTGCTGCTTGGCGGAGTGCTGCATGTAGACGTGCGAGATCTCATGCGCCATGACTCCCGCCAGTTCCGCTTCGTTGTCCGCGGCCGTGAGTGTGCCGATGTTGACGAACATCGGGCCGCCGGGCAACGCGAACGCGTTGATCTCCTTCTGCGCAACCACATGAAACTGGAATGGCCATGAATGCTCGGGCGGAATTGTCTCCACCAGCCGCTTCCCCAATGACTGAATGTATTTCGTTTCGGGACTCGAATCCGGCAGCACGGGCATCTGCTTGTAGACTTCTTCGGCCACCTGCAATCCGAGCTTCTCCTGCTGTTCGCGAGTCAATTGGGTTTTTCCAGGGTTCGGCAGTTCCGGCCCGCTTGCCACTGCGGCGTGTTGGCACGCCACGAGCCAAATCATCAGCCACGCCGCCACCCACCGCGAATGCGAGGAATCCTGTGTTGTCATCATTTTGTGCTCCTTCCGCCTAATCCTCGTTATGGACTTTATGTCAACCACAGAAGCTGCTCTGGACGATAAAGGCTCTTACAATAAGAATCTTACTGCTAAGCTGCAGCATGGGAATAGGCATTCTCCAAAGCACCACACCAGCGGCAGTTTTTCGCTGCGTCTCTCGGTCTGCTGGATTGCTGGGGATAGGATGATCAATGTATCTTGCTGAATCCGCAGTACAGGATTCCCATATCGTCGCTTATTAAGCAGAGGTTGCCGGGTTGAGTCCCAAAGGCTCACAACAGTAGACTCATCCTTCTGTTTTCATGGCGAAGGAGCCCTGCTCAATAAAAGCGCCTTTGGGAATTACGACTATTCCTGAGTTCGTCACGGTAAAACGTTCCAAGTCCTGTTCGAGATCATAGCCGATGCTGGTGTTGGCGGGCACTTTCACATCTTTATCTATTATTGCCCGTCGGATCTTCGCATGGCGTCCGACTTCCACGCCATTGAATAGTATGGAATCCTCGACGAGCGCATAAGAGTTAATCCGTACATCCGGAGACAGAATGGAGCGTTCGACCCGACCTCCGCTGACAACGCAGCCGTTACAAAGCAGGGAATCCAGGGCAACTCCAATGCGCCCCGTTTCGCCGCCGGCAAAAACCAATTTTGCCGGCGGGCGGGGTGGAGTATAGGTGTGAACAGGGAAAGCGCTATCATACAAATTAAAAAGCGGATCGACTCTTACCAGATCCATGCTGGTTTCGTAATAGGAATCCAGTGTTCCAATATCCCGCCAATAATTGACCGCTTTGTGGTTTTCGTCCTGGAAGGGATGGGCGAAAACAGTCCCGCTCGGGACCAGGCTTGGAATGATGTCGTGTCCAAAATCATGTTTCGACTGGAGTGCGGCATCCCTCCAGAGGCAATCGGTCAGAGTAT
>JAHFUH010000461.1 GCA_023265215.1 Acidobacteriota bacterium | reverse complement strand
CGCCGGAACGGCTTAGCCTATCAGGGTCGCAAGGCCATAGGCCGTGGGTTTAGCTGGTACTAATGCGTGATGTATATTCATATATCTCATGCGCAAATAATGGAATGAGGAAGAATTGTTGAATTGTTTGAGTATAAAGTCCGCTATCAGAACCGAGGCGGCCGCGCTTGGTGAGATAGTATCTATAAGTGCCGCTGAATTTCTTGATTAGGCCAGGGAGTCGAAGGAGCTTGAAATTCTGGAAACCTGGGATGCTTGTATGGCCTGAAAGACCTTCGCGTGAATACCTGTTCTGGAAATCAGGATATTGAACTCGGCACGGGCTGTGGTTTCGAAAAGGGATGGATGGTCGTCGTCGAATAAGTTGAATCCTCGGTAGGCATGGTCGGGAGATCCTCTATCTCTGTCTGAGAGGCAGCAAACGTTTTACATCTCCGGGAGTGTCCTTCGGTATTCCTGGTGTTTAAAGACTGTGTCAATGCGGTCGGGCGGTTTCCAGTTCTGTAGCCATGCAACCAAATACGTATTGCCTTGCATCGGTGGTTTTGTCTTTGGAGCGCGATCAGCCCCCTTTGAAGGGGTCGCGATCCCTAAAGCCACCGGCTCTGTCGATAGATACTTACTTGTGCAGAGCATGTATGATAGCTTGGAAGTGAAAGACTTCCCCCAAGCTTATGGAGGTGAATTGTTGCGGAGCGCAAGGGCGTTGTTAGGAGGCGGGATCTGAAGGAATCGCGGAGCAAACACGCGAGCCCATGAACAAAAACCGGATACGAGATACGAGTGCGAACAAGCGAGCGCATTATTGCGAAGTCCACATTCATCAAGGACGCAAAGTGTAGATTCGGCTGTCGGTGGCGTCGAAAAACGGGACCACTTTGGCGGCATAGTGGTCCCTCAACATCGTCATCGTTTCTTTTCTCTTTTAGCTATGCATAAAAGTATTATTTGCTTATAGTTAAATAACGCCTGATAGCGTCTGACATGAGTAAGAAAAGAGACGGATGCTGATGCAAAAGTGGCCCCGCCATAATGGCCGCGTTTTCGTGCGCCACTGACAGATTCTGCGGTTGTGCGTCGAAGGCAGTCATGCACACCTCGGGAGATCTGCCGTCCGTCGCGAATTCGCGAATCTAAGGTGGATCGGATCCACCTTGATTGTACGGCAGAAGTCAGAAAATGTGTATTATTGGCAATTTCAGGACAAATATCTGGAAGGGAAATCTATTTTCATAAGCTATTGTGGACCAGACTAGAATCCTATCGCGACCATTCCAAACAAAATGCAGACCCGGAACAAAAAGACAATGGGAAACATTCCTAATAAGTAATAACGAAGGTCCGTGTTACAATGTCATCATATCGATTTAAGCGAAGGAATGTTATGGCCACATATTAGTGGAGCACAGCTTCCCCATGCGGCGGCAACTAATATTCAATTGTTGCAGAAGCGCGAGTTATTCAGCAGCACGAGCAGCTCCGATTTGCATCAGTTTGCGTAGGAAATCAGATGGCATCCAATCTCAGTTGCTCCAGTAAGCTGATCAAAGGGTTGGCAATGGAATCTCTGCAGTCTCCTTTGCAGGAGTTAATGTATATTTTCATGCAAGGAGCCTGCTCAGGCTCCTCGGAATGGGAATTCTATGGCTGAGACTGTATTCACACTCCTGATTGCACTATTAGCCTCTTTGCCATTAATTGGCGCAAGGTGTCTCGTGGCGCAGACAACGGAAGATATAAGCCATAAAGCCAAGGTAGATGTTGATTTGGTTACAACAGATGTGTCTATACTCAGCACGATAGCACGCGAATTGCGAGCGGAAGATGTCATTATCTATGATAACAACGTCGCGCAAAAGATAAGCTATTTCTCGCACGATCAGCTTCCTGTAGCTTTGGCGTTGGTGTTTGACGACAGTAGCAGCCTTGCGTATTTACCATCAATAAAATATATTGCATTGTCGGCGCTGCGACAGTTGAAACCTGAAGATCAAGTCGCATTGTTTTCGCTCGCAGGAGGAGTTTCAAGAATCAGTGGTCTTACAGAGGTCAGGACCAAACCGTGGACGAATATTTACGACGCTATTTACGAAGCTGCCCAATATCTAAATAAAAACACACCGGACCGGCGCCGGGCAATAATTTTGATCTCCGAGAATTGCCAGACTTCTCCCCCTAAGCACGGTGCAGACAGTTGCCTCGTCAAATTACTAGAAACACTCACAGTGCTTTATAATATTAAAATTGGCGACATCTGGAATGATCCCTATTGTAAAGATACTAATTCTGTTTTAGAGGGTCTTGTCGAAAAAACCGGCGGCAAATTGCTCAATGTAAACGATTCACTCAAAGATGCGATGGAAATGGCAGTTTCATTAATCCGAATGCAATATACGATCGGATTCAATCCCTCAAACCCAGGTATTCGTGGAAGTTTTCATAAGCTGGAAGCGAAATGTGCAGCTGTGCAAGATGGCCCGGACTGCCGACTCAGTGCCCGCAGTGGCTACTATGCGGGAATTGCGCTGCCTCTGCTGGTTCCCAAGGAGACTGTTATAAATACAGGCCATCCATATCATGAAATAAACCAATTATTGATGCGTCAAACGATTTTGACAGACGTTACGATGATTAACAAAGATTTGCACGATATCTCATTTCTTGCTTCAACTGTTGAGCAGATGGACTCTAAAGGCAAGCCGCAGGCTATCATTAATTTGCAGATCTACCTTGATGGCATCAATTTTTCAAAGATCGAAGATAAACATACCTGTAATTTGCGTATCTATGTGTTCTATGCCGATGAGAAAGGAAGGATTCTTGGTTCCAAGGCTCAGACAGTTGGAGGATTATTCACGGAAGAGTTTTACGGCCGTGCTATGCGCACAGGGATTCCATTCTCAGAAATAATTCCTTTAAAGACAAAGAATCAGGTTCTTAAAATTGTCCTCTATGATGAAGGGAGTGGAAAAACAGGCAGCAGGCTAATCAAGCTTCAAAACGGCCGGTATGCGAAATAGATTGCATTTGTTTGGAATCCGTCTGTGGAATGTTTGTGCAGCTGATCGGAAATAGAGATTGGCAAAGGGCCGGTCTCATTATGGCATTAGCCGGATCTTCCAAGGGGGGGCGGTTATGAGGTATTGGTTGGGAATATTGCTTTGTTCCAGCATATTGGTTGTGAGTGCGAATGGCCAAGCACCCGCAGTGAAACAGGATTATTCTATAAAAATCGGAGTTGAGGAGGTACGGCTAGACGCCGTGGTTTTAGACCAAAAGGGCCGCCAGATTACGGACTTGACTGCAGATGATTTCGAAATTCGACAGGACGGCTATTTGCAAAAAGCCAATGCATGTGTATATATAAACGAATATCAACCGCCAACAGCAGCCAAAACTTCGGCCCCCCAGATATCTGCTCCTATGTTGACGCGGGACGATGTCCGGCGAGCGATTGTCTTGGTTGTGGATAACCTCATCATGAGTTTTTCCCAGATGAGCGACGCTCGAACGGCCGTCCGGAAGTTTGTGGAGAGCCAAATGCAGTCGGGAGATATTATATCAATTATGAGGACCGACGCCGGAAGCGCCGAAAATCAAAGATTTACTTCGGACAAGCGGCAATTGATTTCAATGATTGGCGAAATGCAATGGAAAATTCCTCCGCCACTGGTGACGAAGGATGAGGCCGCCATGGCGCTTATTTCTGCAATTGCCTATAGCACTATTGCTTTGCGAGACATGCCTGGACATAAGAATTTGATTCTCATTACGCCTAATGCGCGAACGGCATTCGCATCGGAATCGTTCTTTAATCAGGCGGCCGACTTTGCTTTGCGCGCCGGGGTTGTGGTTCATACTCTAGATATAGAAGGATTGGCCGGGCTTGAGGTATTCGGCATATTTGGAGCCGAATTTCGCTTGAAATGTACAGCTACAAGCGTCGCCAATGGTGACTGCTTTAAACAAACATCTCAGGCTTTTTCTAGCACTGCCAGCAAAAGAGCCAATAGATATCCGCTCCCCCTGTCCCAAAAGACCGGAGGAATCTTTGTAGAAAACATCATTTTTTTTGTTACGCCGAGCGGAATCGGGAGGGCGAGCGAAGCCTTGAAGGGATATTATCTACTTACATATACGCCACCCGCAGATACATTCAAGAAAGATCTCAAAAGCAATTACCACCGGATAAGAATAAAGGTAAAACGTTCGGGAGCCGAGGTGCATAGCCGGGATGGATTTTTCGGCATAACCGAACCGGCGAAGAAGTCAGCGGAATATCCACGCGAACTGCAACAGGCGATTTTTTCACCTTTCCTGTATAAGGACCTTAAACTCAGCTTTTCTTCCGGATACGCGCACACTCCCGGCTCGGGTTATTATGTGAGTTCCCGGCTGCACCTTGATGGAAAGGATTTGAGTATTAGTGATGAAAAAGATGGCTCGCATTCTCTTACGCTGGAAATGGAAATTCTGGTCGCTGATATTGAAGACAAAAATAAATTCTCGCAAGGTTATCCATACGATATCACGCTTGACGATGAGGCTCTTGTCCGGGTCAAGAACGATGGAATTGACTTAAATACCTATATGCCCATTAAGAATCCGGGAAATTATTACATTCGTGCAGCCGCTAAAGACAGGGCTTCCGGCAAGATCGGCTCAGGATATCAGTTCCTGGAAATTCCGGACATCAGCAAGCGCCGCCTGTCGATTTCCAGCCTTTTTGTGCTTGGTCCTGGAGAAGATGCATCTGCTATTGTAT
>JAHFUH010000460.1 GCA_023265215.1 Acidobacteriota bacterium | reverse complement strand
GGGCAGAAATCGTCGAACTCTCTAAAACATCTTTGATACAATAGACAAGGGAGTGATGTTCTGTGGCCAAAATTGGATTCATCAGCCTGGGATGCCCGAAAAACCTGGTCGACAGCGAAGTCATGATTGGCATACTGCAGGCCCAGGGACATGTTCTGACTTCGGACCCTGAAGATGCCGAAATCCTCGTGGTCAACACCTGCAGCTTCATCGAAGGCTCCAAACGGGAATCCATCGATACTATTCTCGCCGCCGCGCAGCTGAAAAAAACCGGGAAATGCAAAAAAATTATCGTTGCAGGCTGTCTTTCCGAACGCTACCCCAAGGACATACGGAATGATCTCGTGGAAGTGGATGCCATCATCGGCACCAATCAAATTGAGGAGATTGCCCGAGCCGTGGAAGGTGAACCTATAGATCCTCCCAGTTCTTTCGGCCGCGGCGATGCTGATCTGTATCTGTACGACCACGCAACCCCGCGGACGCTGATAGGTCCGGCTTACGCGGCCTACATGAAAATTTCGGAAGGGTGCGATCATACCTGCTCTTTTTGCATCATACCTAAAATCCGAGGAAAGCTGAGAAGCCGCACAATCCCTTCCCTTGTCAAAGAAGCAGGCCAGCTCGCGTCCCGGGGAGTCAAGGAGATCACCCTTATCTCGCAAGACACGACCAGTTATGGCGTGGATCTTGGCATTCAGGACGGACTGGCGAACCTTCTTCAAGAGTTGGACAAAGTCGAAGGGTTGCGTTGGATTCGTTTCCTTTACGTCTACCCAAAGCTGGTCGGAGATAAGCTGCTCGATGTTGTAAGATCCAGTGAAAGAATATGCAGGTATATCGATATGCCGCTGCAGCACGCAAGCGCCAGCGTCCTGAAATCCATGAAGCGCGGAGGCAATCGAAAAAGCCTGACTCGGATGATCGAACACATCCGGAAGAAAATACCGGGCGTCACATTTCGAACCACCATGATTGTTGGCTATCCGGGGGAGACCGCCGAGGACTTTGCCGAGTTGAAAGAGTTTTGCCGCGAAATGGAGTTTGACCGTTTGGGAGTCTTTACTTATTCCGATGAGGAGGACACTGCAGCCTATAATCTCCGGTCCAAAGTGCCTTCGAGGACAGCCGAGCGCCGCCGTCGCGTTCTGATGGAGCAGCAAGCCCGGATTTCCAGACGAAAGAACCGGGCACTGGTTGGAAAAGAGTTTACAATCCTCGTGGAAGGCCCATCCGATGAAAGCGAGCTTCTGCTGCAGGGCCGTCTTGAATCGCAGGCGCCTGAAATTGATGGAGTCTGTCTGATCAATGATTCGGATGTCGGCCAGGTGGAAAGCGGTGAATTCCGGACCGTACGGATAACCAAGGCGCTGGAACACGACCTTGTTGGAAAAATTGTGAAATAGCATATGCCTGCAAAATGCCCGCGTTGCGGGAAAGAGATAGAATCAGAAAACAATCCTTTTCGCCCTTTTTGCAGCGATCGATGCAAGCTCATCGACCTGGGTTCCTGGATATCCGGAACTTATCGCATCCCGGCACAAAGCGAGGACGAGGATAGCGGCGGGGATTCAGAATGCGGGGAAGACTCGGACCAGGAATGAGAAATCGCATATCCCTTGTTTATGCCAGCGTATTTCATATCGGTTTTATACCAGGCGCCCCGGGAACCTATGCATCTATCGCCACCTCCCTTGTTTTTTTCCTGGTTTTCTTTTTTTCGGGCCAGATCATTCCGGTACTCCACCTGAGCGCAGTCTGCCTGATATCCCTCACCGGCGTTTTGGCATCCGATGATGTAAGCCGGCAAACCGGCGATCAAGACCCGCAATTTGTTGTCATTGACGAAGTCGCGGGGCAATTGCTGACGTTCCTGTTTCTGCCTGTTAATCCATTCAACTTGATTCTGGGCACCGTGCTTTTTCGCGTATTTGATATGTGGAAGCCTTTCCCAATTCGGAAACTGGAGCATTTGAGCGGCGGAGTGGGGATAATGGCGGATGATCTGCTGGCAGGAGTTTACGGCAATCTGGTGCTCCAGTTTATCAATCACTTGATCAAATGAAATCGGTATCGGGGTCGCGTTTTGGCTTTGCAAATTTCTGATTGGGTTTATTTTTTGTTAACTGCACAAAAGCCGACCCCGATACCGACCGACTCCGACCGCGAAAGCTGTTTTGAGTGGCGAATGAAGAAACTATGAGAGCGGAAATAATTGCAGTTGGATCCGAACTACTGACGCCCGACAATATCGATACAAATTCTCTTTATCTCACTCACGGATTGAATGAGGCCGGATTTGAAGTTCGCCTTAAGTCCATCGTCGGAGATGACGAAGCGGATATCGCCGGGATCCTCCAAACGGCATTACAGCGATCCGATTTGATAATATTCAGCGGCGGCCTTGGCCCTACCGAGGATGACCTCACACGCCAGGCTGTGGCCGGCGCGCTCAATCGCCCATTAGCCACAAACTCGCACATCCTGGAGATGATGCGTCAGAGATTTGCAGCCCGGGGATTCCGAATGTCCCCAAACAACGAACGCCAGGCTCAAGTGATCCGGGACGCGGAAGTCTTGGACAACCCACTGGGAACCGCGCCGGGAATGTGGATCGAAGAAAGAGGCCGCACCATTGTTCTGCTCCCGGGGCCGCCCCGTGAACTCAAGTCCATTTTCGAGCAGAAGGTCGTGCCGCGAATCAGTAGGCTCGGCGGAGAGATGAAGCTTGCCTACAGATCCTTCCATGTTACCGGATTGACAGAATCGGAGCTGGACTCGAGACTTGCTCCAATTTACACGGCTTATCCTCATATAAGGACAACCATTTTGGCGGGAGCAAGGCATATTGCTGTGAGATTGTATCAGTGGATAGATTCGTCAAAGCCTTCCTTGGAATTGGAAGAACTGGCCGGAAAAATTCAGCGCGAACTCGGGGATGCTGTTTTTGCAACCGGTGGGGAATCCATGGAAGAAGTGGTTGGCCGTCAACTCAAAGAATCCGGAAGAACGCTCGCAGTCGCCGAGTCGTGCACGGCCGGCATGCTTGGAATGCATATCACAAGTGTTCCCGGAAGCTCTGAATATTTTATGGGCGGAATTCTCTGCTATAGCAATCAATCCAAAATTGATCTATGCGGAGTTCCAGCGGAATTGCTGGAGAAACATGGAGCTGTCAGTGCGGAAGCAGCGGAATGCCTGGCACGCGGCGTCCGGGCTGCCCTGCACAGCTCGATCGGGCTGTCTATAACAGGAATTGCAGGGCCGGGAGGCGCAACCCCAGAAAAGCCGGTGGGCCTCGTCTATATTGGAATTTCAATTGGCGAAAAAACGGAGAGCAGAAGCCGGGTTATGCCGGGAGACCGGGAGACCATTCGAGAACGCTCCACGTATCTGGCGTTGTCATGGCTTCGCAGAAAATTAATGGAAGACAGAAGCCGGAAGCCGGAATAATTCATAAGGGTCAACTGCGCTTCCGGACCATTTTGCTATGATCAACAGCATTCTGTCTTCTGTCTTCCGGCTTCCGGCTTCTGGCTTCCATACAGGAGAACATGGCGTGAGGACATTTGTGGCCATTCCACTCCCGGACGAATGCCTGGAAATGCTCAGGAGGTTGCAGCAGCGGCTTCGTGCGACCGAGGCTGATGTGCGCTGGGTCGCGATTTCGTCCATACATCTCACCCTGAAATTCCTCGGAGAAATAGATCCTGCGGTAGTCCCAAACATGGCTCAAGCTTTCAATGAAATCACGAAATCCGGACATGAACTGAGGCTCCGGATTCACGGATTGGGCAGTTTCCCAAATCAGAAAGTTCCCCGGGTTGTATGGTGCGCCGTCAGCGGGGACACCGATGGGCTTTCAAAGCTGCAAAAAGAAGCGGAGAATGTTTGTGCAGGATTCGGATTTCCGGTGGAACAGCGTGCTTTCAGCCCGCACCTCACTCTCGGAAGAGTTCAAAGCAAAAGGAATTTGCAGCCTCTTCTCGACTGTATTAAGATTGGTTCCGATCTGGAGTGCGAATTTGTTGCGGATCATTTTAATATATACAAGAGCACGTTGAAACCGCAGGGGGCCGTTTACACGATCTTGGAAACGATCGCAATGGTCAACACCCGCTGAATGTTTCGTCATCTCATGCAAGTTGAATATCTTATTCCATTACTGTCCTACCTGATTGGGTCTATTCCGTTCGGATTCCTATTGGTCCGAACTTCCGAAGGCAAGGACATCCGAACCTTTGGAAGCGGCAATATCGGGGCAACCAATGTTTTTCGCAAAAGCCGGATTGCGGGGATACTTACACTTCTGTTGGATGCCGGAAAGGGCTACTTTGCGGTCGTCCTCGCAAGGTGGCTTGGCGGTACCGAGTCTTGGCTGGCAGTAGCTGCCGTTGCAGCCATAGCAGGGCACGTATTTACGGTTTGGCTCAGGTTCAAAGGGGGAAAAGGAGTGGCCACAGGATGCGGTGCATTCCTGGCGCTATCGCCCCTGGCAGTTCTGACAACTTTGGTTTTGTTTTTAGTGGTCCTGATAACGACCCGCTATATTTCAGCTTCTTCGATTGCAGCAACAGCCTTTTTCCCGCTCTGGGCGCACCTTTACAACGTTCCTGCACCGGTAATTGGCTGGGCAGCTCTTGGAGCGCTGATTATTGTTGGCAAACACCACCAGAACATTCGTCGACTTCTTTCTGGAACCGAGAATAAATTCGTTATTGGAACTCGCCCTAAAACTCAAGCAGGACTCTGAACAGGAGAAGCAATGCCAATCAGCAA
>JAHFUH010000459.1 GCA_023265215.1 Acidobacteriota bacterium | reverse complement strand
CGATATGGTTTCGAAAAAGAACAGGCTCTACCGCCGGATCACTCCAGCCCGGCCGATCATACTGGATTCCCCCATTCTTCCAGGAAAGAAAAGGGCAGCTTACATAGATGTCCCCGCTGGGAGAAATCTTCCCGCAACCGCTTATCCGGACTCAATCCGGCATGCCCTTCTGAATCACTTTGCCGCCAGTGTGGTGTTGGTGGACCGCAAGGGACAGATTCTTCAGTTTCATGGCCAAACCAGCAAATATCTCAACCTGCCTACTGGCGAACCAAGCCTCAACCTGCTGGACATTGCAAAAGAAGGACTGTCGTTGAAACTTCGCTCGGCCATGCACCGGGCAGCTAGCGAAGGCAAGGCGGTTGTGCTGGAAAATGTCCGGATTACGCAGGATGAAAGCTCCTCGTTTGTCCGTGTCACGGTAAAACCCATTCTGCCGCGCAGCGATGCGGAACCGCTGCTGGCAGCGATCTTCGAGGATATTCCCCGGCCCGTGACCGTCCAGATTGAAGCGGTTCAGGACGGTGGGAGTGAAACGGCCGTGATGCAGCTTGAGGATGAGCTTCGGGCCTCCCGGCAGGCTCTTCAGTCTACGATTGAAGACCTCCAGACGTCCAACGAGGAAATGCGAGTTTCAAATGAGGAAGTTGTTTCCACCAACGAGGAACTCCAATCCACGAATGAGGAATTGGAAACATCCAAGGAGGAATTGCAGTCGGTCAATGAAGAGTTGATCACCGTCAATAGCCAGCTTCAGGAAAAAATTGCAAATCTGAACAAAGCCAACAATGATATATCCAACTTTCTGTCCTCCACCCAAATTGCCACCTTGTTTCTGGATAGCGAACTGCGGATTAAGCTGTTTACCCCGGCCGCCAATAAGGTGATGAAGGTGATCCCCTCGGACGCGGGACGGCCGATCAGTGATTTGTCGCTGAGCTTCATCGACTACGACCTGCCTGCCGACATACGGGCCGTAGCCCGGGATGCAAACACCATTGAGCGAGAGGTAAGGCACTCCGATGGCTCGTCCTACTTAATCCGCATCATACCGTACTACACTCAGAGAGATCGGGTGGATGGTATCGTCCTAACGTTCGGGGACGTGACGAAACTGCGGCGGGCCGAAAGGCAGACTCGCCTGCTGGCCACGGTCGTGACGGACTCCAATGAAGCGGTGGTTCTCTTTGATTTGCAGGGCAATATTCAGGACTGGAACTCCGGCGCACAGAGCATGTATGGGTGGAGCAAAGAGGAGGCCTTGCGATTGAATATCCACGATATCGCACCTGCCGCCAAGGCAAAGGAAGATTTCAACCTGATGCACCAGCTTCAGGCCGGTAAGAAGATTGCCTCGTTTGAGACACAGCGTCTCACCAAAGACGGTCGGGTTCTGGATGTCTGGTTGACAGCCACACCCATAGTGGAGGCGATGGGCTCGGTGGAATCCTTCGCTTTCACCGAGCGTGATATTACGGAGCGCAAACGGTCGGAAGAGAGTATAAAGCAACTCAACGAAACACTGGAGCATCGTGTCGCCGAACGCACCGCCGAGGCAGAGCGTTATGCAGAACAATTGCGCAAACTGACCTTTGAGTTGACCTTGACCGAACAGCGCGAGCAACGGAGGTTGGCTCAGATCCTCCATGACGGTCTCCAGCAAATTCTCGTTGTAGCGAAAATCGAGCTGGCTTTCCTTGAACGCCGTCTGGATATGCCGAACGGATCATCAAAGGTTGCAGACCTGATCAATGAAGCCATCGAGACTTCACGATCCCTCACTTCTGAACTCAGCCCGCCCGTATTGCACCAGTTCGGCCTCCTGGCGGGGCTCAACTGGCTGGCCGGGTGGGTACAGCTCAAGTACGGGTTGACGGTGAGTATCAGTGTCCCGGAACCCATTGAATCCCTACCCGAAAACGTTACCATTCTCCTGTTCCATGCCACGCGGGAACTGCTGTTCAATGTGGTCAAGCACGCAGGGGTCAAGACTGCTCGCATAGACGTGACAAAGCCTGAGGGACAGATTCAGCTATCTGTGGAAGATGAGGGAGCGGGTTTCGATACGAGTCGTCTCCAGGCGGCAGGCGATCTGCAGGGAATTGGCTTATTCAGCATGCGCGAGCGCATACGCATGCTGGGCGGCCGCATGGAGATCGATAGCTCCCCAGGCCGAGGCAGCCGATTTAAACTCGCAATTCCATATGCGGCATTTGCGGTAGGAGCATTGCATCCCGCAGAGAAAACCAGAACATCTGTTGTCCTGAAGCCCCGGCATAAAGCCAAAAAGCATGATGTGGAGAAGAAGATTCGGGTGTTGCTGGCAGACGACCACCCTGTAATGCGCCAGGGATTGGCTGGATTGCTGGGATTGGAGAAGGACATAGAAGTCATAGCCGAGGCCCAGGATGGGGAAACTGCGATAAGACTGGCTCGTGAACTCCGGCCGGATGTTGTGCTGATGGATGTTAGCATGCCCGGAATGGACGGCATCCAGACCACGCGAATTATTCACTCGGAACTGCCCGATATCCATGTTATCGGCCTGTCAATGTTCCACCAGGGAGAGCAGGCTGCTGCCATGCGAGAGGCCGGTGCGGTCAACTACTTGCCCAAAAGCGGACCGCCCAATGCTGTGGCTGACGCAATACGCGCATGTATGCTGATTCAGTGAAACCAGGGGCAACACAGTCCCCTCTTCTGAATGCCCGCCAAAGGCAACCAATTAAAATACTGAATTGAAGCTCCCCAATTACGGCAGATTTCTATCGGAAGGGATCCGGCGCTGAGATCCCGGCATTTTGGGGGTGATGATGACTTTGTTTAAGTTTCCCAATTCGCAGACTTCGTGCTCGGATGACCGCTGAAGCGATGTAATTATACAGATGAAGCGGGAAGGTCGCAGATGCTTGAAATATTCATCGATGCCGATGGTTGCCCTGTAAAGCCGGAAGTGTATCGCGTGGCGCAGCGCTATAGCCTGCGCGTCACAGTGGTCGGCAACTCTCGGATTCGTATTCCTGCCGGGGACTGGGCCAAACTCGTGGTCGTTAAGGGGCACTTCGACGCTGCGGATGACTGGATTGTTGAGCATGCAGCAGCAAACGATATCGTGGTCTCCGGAGATATCCTTCTGGCCGCGCGCTGCCTCGAAAAAGGCGCCCTTGTGCTAGGACACCGTGGGGACTCGTTCACACAGGATTCCATCGGCGAGGCTCTTGCAATGCGGGCGTCGTATGCCTACCTTCGGGAACTCGGAACAATCACAGGTGGGCCTCCTCCTTTCGAAAGCCGTGACCGGTCCCGTTTTCTCCAGCGCCTCGATGAAACCATCCAGGGCGTTCGAAGGAAAGGATAACGCCCCCGGTATCCGTCCCTCTCAATCAAGGTGGAAAGTCTCCGCAAATACCTCTCGGCTCCTGCCCTTCGTTAGTGACTGTGGAATGGCTTGCGCCAGTTCCTCGGTTGTCCAGGCTCCTTCCTTTTTGAGCACCTTCTGCACCGGCGGCGGTTCCGTATAAATCCCGACATGTCCTCGCCATACTTCAAAAACACAGCCGTTGATGTGATCTGCCTGCTCGCTGGCCAGATAAACAACCAGGCTGGAAACATCTTCCGGGCGATTGACAGCCACCTGCGGAATATTTTCTTTCGTGCCTCTCCATGCGGCAATTGGGCGGATGACGTTGCATGTTACGCCAAACTCCGCCATATCCCGTGCAACCGTTCGGGTGAACCCGATAATGCCTTCTTTAGCGGCGCTGTAGGCTGCAAAACCTTTCCACCCCAACCCAACATGGGAAGCAGTGTTGATGATTCTGCCATAGCTTTGCTTTTTCATAAAAGCGGCCGCGCGCCGAGTGCAGTAAAACGTGCCGAAGAGATGGGTCTTCAACAGAATTTCCCAATCTTCTAGTGCGAACTCGTAAATGCCTTGCGGCTCGCGCACCAGTCCGGCGTTATTGATCAGCGCATCGATGCGCTCGAAATTATCCATAGCAGTTTGGATGATGTTTTCTGCCCCCTCCTCCGTTGCCACGCTGTCGTAACTGGCAACGGCATCGTTGCCGGCACTTGTAATTTCCTTCACTACGGCGTCTGCCGGTATATGGGAACTGCCCTGGCCGTCGTAAGAAGTTCCGATGTCGTTCACTACTACTTTTGCTCCCTGCCTGGCTAATTCGATAGCTTCCGCTCTCCCGATGCCATTACCCGCTCCCGTAACAACAGCCACTCGTCCCTCTAGCAATTTACCCATGGTTATCCAAGATCCTTTATATTTTTATTTCAGCATCGCCTGATAAGAGTAGGAACCCGTCCACTACCCGCTTTCATTCTCCAGCCTCAAAAAGCGTTTAGCCAAGTTAAAAAAAACGAACCACGAAGATCTCGAAGACCGCAAAGAAGCATCCCTTAGAGAGGTCTTTACGGTCTTTGTGGTTCAAATTCCAGCCTGTCGGCATCACCCGGCGCCCTCTTGGTCAACCGGCTAAACAGTTACCAAACGGCAGGCGTCCGATCACTTGGCTCGTTTGAGAATGATTTCGCCGGGTTGTCCCGCCATATCATAGGTCATCTTGATTTGATCGGCAGATACAACCCCTTTATGCTCAATCTTTGTCTCTGTTCCGCCCATATCTAACGCAACTGTAAATGAAATATTTTTGCCGTCGATTTTCCCATTCTTAATGGCAGTGTCTGTTCCATTGACACTATGGGTCCCGGTCAGAGTTGTCCCCTCGGCCTTGAAAGTGAATCCAACGGTCATGTCCATTCCTGTGATT
>JAHFUH010000458.1 GCA_023265215.1 Acidobacteriota bacterium | reverse complement strand
GAAATCGCGCCCTTCTTTGCTCACCAGCGAGGGATTTGTGGTGACTCCGTCAATAAGGCCGTACTCCGCTGCGTTTCGGATTTCCTCTATATTGGCCGTATCCAAAAAGAATTTCATATCTCCATCTCCATAACCATGAATGTTAATGGAAAAAATCTCCTGTGTCAGTGGGCATTGCAAAAAAAACGGAAACTGGAGCCATCGGTATCGGGGTCGGTATCGGGGTCGAACCGCAAAAAACGACCCCAACCCCGATGATCTCAATAATTGTTTTTATGTAGCTATGGCACTTGAACCGAAGCCTCAACAGCCGTGCTCTCATTTCCGTGTTTGTCAACCGCCGTCACATAATATTCATATTTTAATCCTGCTTGAAGACCGCTGTTCCGGAAACTGGGAATCGAAATCAGTTCGGTGTTAAGCAGGCGCCTTTGGGGGACTCCCGGCTCTGATCGGTAAACCCGGTACCCGGCAACATCCGTTGACGGGGACGGCGCCCAAAGCAGAAAAGCCGCCCCATCCTGGAAAACCGCGTGGAAATTTCCGGGAGGTTGCGGCGGGAAGACATCCTTTGTTGGCACCGCGATGGCTTCCGAGGGAAGGCTTTCCGCGTAGGGATTCTGAATGCTCCCCACAACGCTTATCCGGTAATAATAGGTTTTATCGAATTGAAAATTGCCGTCCTTGAATTCAGAGTCCACAATCAAATCCGTGTTCACCGGACTGAATGGAGCTTTGGGGTCTTCGGATCGGAAGATCTTATAGCCCGCAATCCGGGCCGGTTTTGATTCATCCATATTTTGAGATGGAGCTGCCCATTTCAAATGGATGAAAGTCTCGGCTACATCAGCGGTCAAGGTGGGAGGCAATGGGATCGGTACAGGCTTAATAAGCGCCTGGTTGCTGAATCCCGCAGCCTGGTTTCTGCTGTTCGTAAAAGCCACTGCATACCGGAAAGCGCTGGAATAAATTTCAGATCTGCGCTGTACCAGCAGTTTGTCTTCGATGACAAAGTTGTCTCCATGCAGGTAATCGGAAAACCTGGCGGCAGGAATTGAAAGAATTGGGGCCGACTGTGCGGAAAACACCTCTTCCGGCAGAGTGGCTGTCTTGGAAATTCCGGCAAGGCGCAAAACCTCAAGACTGTGGAAATCTGCGGCTGGCGAACCGTTGGTATTCAGGCCCGGTTTGGACACCGTAAGCACGACATAGTCGGAAACCTGTTTCGCAGCAAGATCGATGGCCGCTTTCGGGATCAAAACCTGGGGCGGCTGAGGTTCGCCGATTTTGGCGCAGCCGGCTCCGAATAAAATACCCATTGCCAGGAGTGCAGTTGTAATAAGTTTTGAGCCTTTGAGTCTTGGAGTCCTGGAGTTATTTCTGCCGCCTATGCCGCTCATAGAATATATCGGCTCAAATCCTTGTCGCTCGCGATGCGTCCCACCTTTTGCCGGACATAAGCTGCCGTTATCTTGACATTCTTGTTTTTGCGCTGCCTGCCTTCAAATGAAATGTCATCCAGGAGGGCTTCAACGATTGTATGCAGGCGGCGAGCGCCGATATTTTCGGAGCTTTCGTTTACCTGGCAGGCGATTCTGGAGATCTCCCGGATGGCGTCATCTGCAAAGCGAAGCTTTATCCCTTCGGTCCCCAGCAGTGCCGCGTACTGTTTGATCAATGCGTTTTTGGGCTCCTGCAAAATGCGGACAAAGTCATTTTCATCCAGGGAATTCATTTCCACCCTGATTGGAAATCTCCCCTGCAATTCCGGGATCAGGTCCGTCGGTTTCGACACATGGAATGCGCCTGCCGCAATGAAAAGGATGTGGTCTGTTCTCAGCATTCCATAACGTGTGTTGACGTTTGTCCCTTCAATGATCGGCAGAATGTCCCGTTGCACTCCTTCGCGACTGACATCCGGTCCATGGCCCGATTCCCGCCCCGCAATTTTATCGATTTCATCCAGGAAAATGATTCCGCTCTGTTCCACCCGTTCCAGTGCGATGCGGGCGACCTGGTCCATGTCCACCAGTTTCTGTTCTTCTTCCTGCATGATGTAGTCGGCCGCTTCGTCGACCGGCATGCGCCGCCTCTTTGCCTTATTCTCAGTCAGACCGGAAAGCAGATCCCGCATGCTGTACTGGAGTTCTTCCAGGCTGGAGCCTTCAAAAAACTGGAGTGAGATCGGGCTGGAATGCTCCCGGATTTCCATCTCGACAAGTTTTTTATCAAGCATCCCGGAGCGCAACTGCTTCCTGAGTTTCTCGCGCATTTTCTCGATCTTTGTGAGATCTTTCCCGTCTTGGAGCCGGCTCTGTTCTCCGGGAACATTCTGCATTGTGGCCAGCAGCATATCCAGCAGCCGTTCCTCGGCGTTCTGCTCCGCTTTCTCTTCAATTTCCGCAATCTTTGCCATCCGGACCATGTCGACGGCAATCTCGACAAGATCGCGGACCATGGACTCGACATCGCGGCCGACATAGCCGATTTCAGTAAATTTCGTCGCTTCCACTTTTAAAAAAGGCGAATTGGCCAAACGCGCAAGACGGCGGGCGATTTCGGTTTTTCCAACGCCGGTCGGGCCGATCATGATGATGTTTTTGGGGGCGACTTCCTCGGCCATTTCCTCATCCAGTTTCTGGCGCCGTATGCGATTGCGCAGCGCTATGGCTACAGACTTCTTCGCCGCTTTTTGGCCGATGACATACCGGTCCAGTTCTTCGACAATCTCCCGGGGAGACATTTCATCCAGGCCGCGTTTCTTGGATTTGCGGTTTTTCAGATTTTCTTGCATTGGATCTCGCTATCAAGAGGGAGTGGGCAGGCTACAATTCCTCGACGGTGATCTGGTTGTTTGTAAAAACGCATATTTCGCTGGCGATCATCAAAGCTTCCCTGGCGATTTTGGCGGCCGGCAGTTTGGTGTGGCGCAGCAAAGCCCGGGCCGCAGCCAGAGCATAGGCACCGCCGGATCCCACCGCCAGCACTCCGTCATCCGGTTCAATGACATCTCCCGTTCCTGAAAGCAGGTAAACGGATTTGCCGTCGGTTGCCAGTAAGAGGGCTTCCAGGTGACGCAATGCCCTGTCTGTGCGCCATTCCTGTGCTAGTTCGACCGCCGCGCGGTTCAGATTGCCCTGAAACTGTTCCAGCTTCGTTTCGAGCCTGGAAAAAAGGGCGAAGGCGTCGGCCGTCGCTCCGGCAAAACCAACAAGGACACGGTCATTGTACAGGCGCCGGATTTTTTTGGCGTTCTGTTTGAGAACGGTGTCGCCGATGCTCACCTGGCCGTCTCCGGCAATGACCACCTGGTTGGCTTTTTTAACCAGAATTATTGTTGTTCCGTGAAAAACCGCATTGCCTGGATTCATAGGCGGGAAGTATAGCAAAAGCGAGAAGCCAAACGGAATTACGAATTACGATTGACGAATGACGAATTTAACATGCGCCCTTTGCAAAGAAGTTTATTCTGGCTTCCGGCTTCTCGCTTTTTCTTCATGCTTTACACCACGTCCAAATGCCGATTGCAACGAACAGCAGTGCGGAAGCTCTTCTGAGTAGCAACTCCGGTATTACTTTTGTAATTGCCTCTCCTGCAATCGCGCCGATTCCTGTAAGCAACACCAGCGCAAGCGATCCTCCCAGGAAAACTGCAAGTGGGCGTTTTGACGAAGCGGACATTGTAATAACGACCAGCTGCGTCTTATCGCCTAGTTCGGCAAGAAAAAGGGCTGCGAAGGCTGCCAGGAACTGGTTCCATGCCATGAATAATCCTTTCTATAAATGTTGGTTGATTTCCCCTCATAGGCCAGCCGCCATTAAGGTTGCGAGAAAGAATCGACTTCGAGGCGCGAAGCGCCGGCAGTGAATAGCCCCGAGCGTCAGCTCGGGGTAATCGGATATCCCGGAAGCGAGGCCTGAAGGGCCGGCACCAGCAAGCGTTCTAAGTGCCGCACCTTCGGCGCTCGCCCTCGCTTCAATCCTATTCCCGGCCTTACGGCCGGGCCTATTTACTAACGGCCCTTTGGGCCTATAAATCTTGACCCGCCTGCGAAGGATGAATATTCCGACTTCCTGCTCCTGGCTTCCGGCTTCGTTTCTACTTGCGAGCGGGAGACCGGGTCCCCATGGATTCCAGCCGCAGTATTCGCCAATCGTCGCCGAAATCCGGGGATCCGAGATTTATGCGATTCACTTTGATTGCCAGTGTTTCAAAATCGAAACTTCGCAATGGGATCAGCTTGAAATCTTCGCCTCCCATCTGGATTGTTGCCCCGAAAAGCTCCCTGGCATCGCCAAAATCGCCATTCAGCCGGAACCCGAACGATGATCTTGGATGCACCATTGTTGAAAAGACAGCCATCGGTTGATCGCCCGTTTCAATCGTGAAGGATTTAGTGGCGACTTTGCGGTTTTCCAGGCTCAGTCGGATGTTTTTTGCCGGAATGGTGTTCTCCTGGTCCGTCATCGAAACGAAATTGAGAAGGGGGACGCCCGGCTTTGCCATTTCGATTGTAAAGATGTATTCGTGGTCCACGAAGGCAAAGTAGGAGCTCTTTTCCAGCGGCTGATTGGGCGCCGGCGCCTGCGTTAGAAGCAAGAACAAAAGAAAAGGGAATGGTGTCATATGCTATTCACTTAAAGTGGCCGCTGTAAAAAGCACTGAAGGCGCGTTCTATATCAGAAGCCTGGGGCAACGCCCCATAAGCGTTAACTTAAATTTGGCCGCGTAGCGGCCCATGAATTTAGCCCGGCCTTTTAAGGCCGGGGATTTGCCAAGAAATCTATATCCGT
>JAHFUH010000457.1 GCA_023265215.1 Acidobacteriota bacterium | reverse complement strand
CGTAGAGAAATGCCCGACGGACGCAACGGCTGAAACAATGAAAGATGCCTTCCTGGCCTTCCTCGACATATTTGCTTCGCGGTAATCCCATAATTCGTCTCCTTGCAACATAACTAATGACGAATCTGGGAAATGAGCGAATAAAGATGAGAGATAATGGGTGTCCATGGATTCTTTGTTTCAGATTGCTTCGATTACGCCTCATGATTATCGGAGGCCATAAATGAAAGAATACCGTCCCGCAAAAAAACACATCCATGTCTCCGTAGGTGAGTCCGTTCGAATTATCCGTGAGCTTCAGGAACTAAGCCAGAACGAGCTTGCCGGCATGACGGGAATTCCTCAAGCAACGCTATCTGCAATCGAAAATAATCGTGTGCGCTTGGGCGTTGAGCGAGCCAAGGTTCTAGCTCGTGCTTTAAAATGCCATCCGGGAGTTCTGGTTTTCCCGGGGTGGATGCTGCCAAAAGATACTGCAGCATAGGCCGCAAGTAATTCCCAGGCGGCCATTGTTGGAGAATTCAGAACTCAAGGAAATAAAAACAAGGACTGTCCTTGATTTTGTCTCCGACCATGGTATTTGAAACGGAGACCTTGGGGTGGGAAACGAAGACCGTGGTATCACAACCTGTTACCATTCTCTTGCCAACCGTGGATCACCCATTCCACTATGGAGCGCCGTCGGCCCGGATCTGAACGCGATTGCCGGCGGCCAGCCGCAACTGACCTTCCGTAACGACAGTTTCGCCAGGTGCCAGACCTTTATCGATGACAATTTGCCCGTCGACATGCATTCCGGAAACCACCGGACGTGATTCAACCGTTTGGTCCGGCTTAACGATAAAAACAAAGGATCCGTCCTGACCTGTCTGCACTGCCTGGCTTGGAACGATCAAAGCATCCTGTTTGGTTCCGAGTCGAAGACTTACCCGGACAAACTGGCCCGGCCAAAGCTTGTGATCCCTGTTTGGAAAAACCGCCTTAGCGAGGATCGTCCCGGTTGTTGGATCTATGGCATTATCGATAAAGAAAAGCGCTCCGCTTTCCTGCGATGATGGACTATTCTGCTGAGAGACCGTTACCGTTTGCCCTTTTTTCACCGAAGGCAATTGAGTTTCAGGGATAGAAAAAGTGACATAGGTAGGTTCTACCTGATTGATGGTTGTGAGTTCCGTATTAGGGCCGATGATATTGCCCTGTTTGATGACGAGGTTTCCGGTCCGGCCGTCGAGCGGAGACCGGATGCTGCTGTAACTGAGCATTACGCGGGCATTTGCGATATCGGCTTTTGCAGCTTCAATCGTTGCACGCGCGCTTTGAACTGCCGCCTGGTCAGCCCGAACGGTCGCTTCCGCCGCTTCTGCGTTTGAATTGGACTGTTCCGCCTGTTCTTTCGAAACAAGGTGTTTCTCCAGGAGGCTTCGAGATCTCGTTGCTTCCGATTGTGCATATTTCTGCTGGGCGATGTCCCGCGCAAGGTTTGCTTCGATCTGGGCAAGCGCAGCTTCGTTCTTGGCGAGGTTTGCTTGCGCCTGATTCAGTTGCGCCTCTTGGGTGCGCGAGTCGATTTTGAAAAGCTCTTCCCCTTTTTTTACAAAATCGCCCTCCCGAAAAAACACCTGCATTAACTCGCCGCTCACCTGCGATTTGATCGTCACCGTTGAAGAAGCTTCCACCGTACCAACCGCTTGAATATCAATGGGCACATTTTTCTTGATGACTGTGGCGACGGCGACCGGAATCGCAGCGCGCAACCCTCCCCTGGATGGACTCTCTGGAGGCGAAGACCTGCCGCTGCATCCTTGCTCCGCAAGAGGAAGCAGAATACAGAATAGGACGATCCAGACGGACCTGCAGGCCCATTCCCATGTGTTGCCGGCCCTGAACATAAGACGTTCCTCCATTTCAATTGGTGCAAGCGACTGTAGAGCCCTGCTTCCGATGCGCAAAGTGACGCGCCTTCTCCATATAAACGTAAATAACCGGCGTGATGTATAAAGTGAGCAATTGGGACACCAGCAGCCCCCCCTCCACCGCGAGGCCAAGCGGACGCCGCGCCTCCGATCCGGTTCCGACGCCGAGCGCGATCGGCAATGTTCCCACCAGCGCAGCCATAGTTGTCATCATGATGGGCCGGAATCTCACCAGGCATGCCTGGTGGATTGCCTCCGCGGGCGAGAGCCCCTGAGTCCTCTGTGCTTCAATCGCAAAATCGATCATCATGATTCCATTCTTTTTTACGATTCCGATCAGCATGATTATGCCGACAAACGAATAAATATTCAGTTCCTGTCTGAAGAGCAGCAACGTAGCCAGTGCGCCCATGCCGGCGGAAGGTAATCCGGAAAGAATGGTGATGGGATGGATGAAACTCTCGTATAAAATTCCCAGGACCATATAGATAACAAAAATCGCCAGGATCAGCAGCATGCCCATCCCCTTCAACGACGATGCATAGGCGGCTGCCATGCCTTGAAACGCGGTGGTGATCCCAGCCGGAAGGTTGCGCGCGGCTCCTTCAATGGACTCGACTGCCTGGCCAAGCGAAACTCCCGGCCTCAGGTTAAAGGACAAGGTTACTGCCGGAAACTGCCCATAGTGGGCAACAGACAGCGGCCCCACACCGGTTTCCAGGCTGGCGACTTCCTTTAGAGGCACGAGTTTTCCTGCCCGGGATTTCACATAAAGCAGGCCCAGCGCATTGGGATCCTGCTGGTATTCAGGCAGGACTTCCAGGATGACATAGTAGTTGTCGGTGGAGGTATAGATTATCGAAACCTGCTCGGATCCGTATGCCGCGTAAAGTGTATTTTCGATCAGATCTGAAGTTATGTTCAGAGAGGAAGCCAAATCACGGTTGATCTTCACCGTGATTTCCGGATTGTTGAGCTGAAGGTCGCTGGATACATCCACCAGTCCCGGAATTGCACGCACCCGCTTTTCAAAATCTGCACCAACCCGGTACAGCTGATCGAGATCGGGGCTTTGCAGAGTGAACTGGTATAGGCTCCTGGTCTGCAATCCGCCGATTCGTATCAAAGGTGGATTCTGCAGATAGGTCTTGATAGACGGAATAGCGTCGAGCTTGGGACGCAGACTTTCAATGATTTGTTCCGGAGTGGCGGATCGATCGTTCCGAGGCTTCAGTCGTATCATGACGCGTCCGGCATTTCCACCCGAGACATTGGACATGAAGGCATCAACATACGGGCTGGAGCGGACGGCCTTGGTCACCTGCTGCTGCAATTTGACCATGCCTTCGTAGGAAATATCCTGGGGCGCCTCAGTGCTCCCGGAGAGCATTCCCTGATCCTGGTTCGGAACGAAACCTTTGGGCACAAAGCCGTACAGGTACATCGTTGCCGCAAGAGTTCCGATGGCAAAAAGCAGCGTAATAAACTTGTGGCGCAACACACCCCGGAGAGTCCAGCCGTAAAAATCGTGCATCGCCTGGAAACCCTTTTCGGTCACCCGATAAAAGGCGCTTGTGTTTTCCGATTGCGGTTTCAGTATGCGGCTTCCCAGCATTGGAGTGAGGCTCAGCGCCACAAGGCCGGAGATCAGGATGGCTACAATGATTACCACTGCAAACTCGTGGAATAGCCGGCCCATGATTCCGCCCATGAACAGCACGGGAATAAACACTGCCGCAAGCGATATCGTCATTGAGAAAATTGTGAAGCCGATTTCTTTTGCCCCGGCAAATGCCGCTTCCATCCGCGGCTTCCCCATTTCCATGTGGCGTACAATGTTCTCCAGCATGACGATGGCATCATCCACAACGAATGCCACGGAGAGTGTAAGCGCCATCAGCGAAAGGTTGTCCAGCGTGTATCCGAGCAAAGACATGGCCGCAAATGTGCCGATGATCGACATGGGCAATGCCAGGCTGGGGATTATGGTTGCCGAAACATTCCGCAGAAAAATGAAGATTACAAAAACAACCAGAACCACCGTCAAAAGCAATGTGAATTTTACGTCATTGACGGAATCGCGAATGGATTGGGAGCGATCAATCAGAGTGCCCAGGTTTACCGAGGGCGGCAACAACTTGCGAAAGGTATCAATCTGACTCTTGATGGAATCGACAACCTCGACGGTATTCGTGCCCGGCTGCTTCTGGATCGCAAGAAGGATGGAGCGAACATCCGATCCTCCATTGTTGAACCATGCCGCCGACTTATTATTCTGTATGCTGTCGATGACTCGCCCCAGGTCCCCCAGTCGAATAGGTGTGCCGTTGCGGTATGCTACCGCTATATTCCCATACTGCTCCGCGTTTGTAAGTTGTCCGGTCGCTTGTACGGTGTAAGCCTGTCTGGGCCCCCAGAGTGTGCCGCTTGGCATGTTGACATTGTGCTGATTGATGGCTGCTTGAATCTCACTTAAGGCAATTCCACGAGCCGCCAGAACGGTCGGATCAACCTGGGCCCGCACGGCGTACTTTGTTGAGCCATAGACGTTGACCAACGCCACTCCGGAAATCATTGAGATTCGTTGCGCAATCATGTTCTCAGCGTAGCTGTCGAGAGTGGAAAGCGGCAGCGTCGGCGAGTTCAGCGACAAGATCAGGATCGGCTGGTCGGCAGGATTGACTTTGCGGAACGTGGGAGGTGTCGGCATGCCGGGGGGCAATAGCCTTTGGGCTGTCGCGATAGAAATCTGAACGTCCTGAGCCGCCGCATCAAGATCCCGGTCTAAAGCAAATTGAAGAGTGATGTTGGTTACGCCCAGAGAACTGGAGGATGTCATCGAATCGACGCCTGAGATCGTTGAGAATTGTTTCTCGAGCGGAG
>JAHFUH010000456.1 GCA_023265215.1 Acidobacteriota bacterium | reverse complement strand
ATGGAGGTTCGTAGCGAGGCGGCGCAGACGGGCATGGATACAAGGCGCGCGACGAGAGGATTCCGCAGGCATACTCGACAGTACGTCGAGGAATCCAACCGAGCGCAACGCAGTAGACATGCCCGGATCCGCCGCCGCAGTAGAGGCCTCATGAATAATCCGGGCTAGCCGCCTGTCCGAGTATTAGGAGGGGTCACGCGCATGGGTGTCAGACCTGCTGGGAATAAGAGTCATAAAAGGAGCCGAAGATGCCGCCTAAAAGACAGATTAAATTAGCGGAGATGAAGGTCGGGATTCTTGTTGCAATCGCTCTCCTGCTGCTTTCGGCTTTGATTCTGCAGCAGAGCTGGGGAATCAGCTGGTTTACAAAATCGGCAAAAGCAGTGACTTACCTGCCCGATGTCGGCGGCTTGAAATCAGGCGCACCCGTATGGTTGGCTGGACTGGAAATAGGTCGTGTGCGCAAGGTTTCAATTATCCCTCCGGAAACATATCCCGGAAATGCTGCTGTTTATAGAAAGATAGAAGACCTTAAAAAGCAGATCGCCACCGTCGACCCGAACCTTCCAAAAGCCAAGGACATCATTTCCGACCTGGAAGACACAATCAGAAATCGGAAGTTGGAGATCAGAATTGTCGAAGTCCAGCTTGATATCCGGCCGCAATTCTTGAATAGAATCAGCAAGGACTCCGAAGTCAGTATTGAGTCAAGAGGGCTGATTGGAGACTCATTCATTGACATTACGCCAGGCACCTATGGAGTACTGCCAACCAGGAGAGGTGAATACTATGTAATTGAAAGCGTTCAGCATCCCGGTTTCCGAGAGATCATGACGGGGGCGAACGACGTGATAGCCAATTTTGGCGTTCTTTCAGACCAATTCAAAAACCTCACAATGAAGATCAATCCCGGCAAAGTCGGCACCGGCATAGGTGATGCTCTCCAGGACCTGCAGAAGACCGTTCGCGCCGCAGAGAAAACTTTTTCACGGGCTACGCTCCTGATTGATGAATTGCACAGCGGGCAGGGCACTTTCGGGAGGATTGTTTCAGATCCAGAACTATACCGTCGCATGACAGAGTCGCTGGAGAAATTCAACTCCATTGCCGAAAAAATTCAAAATGGAACGGGAACGATTCCAAAGTTGATCAATGATCCATCGCTTTACAATACCGCCACCGAAACTCTCAAAAAAGCGGAGAATGTAATGGATAGGATCGAAAAAGGGGAAGGGACTCTCGGGAAGCTCTCACAGGATGCAGCTCTTTATGAGAAAACCAGAGTGGCGATTGAAAGATTTGCTTCGCTTGCAGAACAAATCGAGCAGGGGAAAGGCACCATGGGAAAGCTGCTGAAGGATCCCGGGTTATACAACAACCTAGACCAATCAACAGCTGAAATCAGCAAGCTTCTCTATGATTTAAGGCAGGATCCAAAGAAATATCTCACAATCCATCTTCGTATCTTTTGATCTTGACAAGTAATTTATACCTGTTAGCCTTAGCGCCATGTTCAGTGACGTCATCGGTCGAGGGGGTAAGTTCGTTCTTGACCGCATCGTAAGGTTACTGGCCAGTTTAAAAATCAATCCCAATCTGCTCACATTCATCGGAGTTCTCATCAGTTTTTGGGCGGCATGGGAATTTGGATATGGCAATTTCCGGCGCGGAGCACTCGTCATAATTCTTGCCGGAATGTTTGACATGCTGGATGGCGAAGTGGCTCGCGTCAGCCGGTCCGTAACTCCCTTCGGTGCTTTCTATGATTCCGTGATAGACAGGTATTCCGATACTATCATTCTTCAGGGCTTGATGGTTTATTATGCCAGGCAACAATTGCTCGGCTATGTCGTTCTGGTCGGAATTGTTTTCATGGGGGCTGTGCTAACCAGTTATGCGAGGGCTCGCGCAGAATCGATGATTCCTACCTGTAAGGTGGGATTTATGGAAAGGCCTGAAAGGATTGTGCTTCTGGTCATTGGTGGATTAGCCGGCCGGATGGAAGCAGTTTTATGGGTTCTGGCAGTCCTGGGTAACTGGACCGTGATAAACCGAATCTATTACACCTGGAAAGAGCTCCATCAAGAAAAGGGTGTGCTTAGAGCTTCTTGATTGCACGCATACCTTTCCTGCTCCTTCGAAAAACCAGGCATGCTTTCCTGTTCAGGTGCATCCGCCTTAATATTTCTGAATTTCTATGCCGGGCAGCTTCTGATCGAATCGTGAGCCAGGAATATTCGTGTTCAGCTTCTCATTGATGAAATTAATCAGAATGTAATCCCCATTCGGCTCCTGCATTTTGTTTTGCAGCGGAATTCCATTGGATTTGCTGAACCAAACGGTAATAGATGCAAAATAGGCAGCTTCTTTGGGATTCTTTGGCTTCAGAAGGAGAATGGAGCAGGGCTTCCCATTGATGGTTTCACTCCCCAGGTAGGAAACATTGAAGTTTTCTTGAAGTCTTGCCGGCGATTGACTTATCCCGATTGCCAGGTATTCTGCTTTGTCCTTATTTTTTCCAAGATTATATTGCTTCGCCTGCCTTATGTTGGGCTCATAAAAAGTCGCCACTCCCTTTTTGATTGTCAGAACACTTTTTCCGGGACTTGTTTCCTCTTTTCGCAAGAGCGCAGCCCCGTCCTTCGCACGAGCATAATAAAAATCGCCTTTTGCCGGAGTATCGAACTCCTGCAGAACGGCGGTATATTTCTTTTGAGTAAAAGATGCAGTAAAGTTGCGAAAATTCTTAGAAGTCCCATCCATTTGACTGAAGATCTTTTGAAGCTCCGGATCGGCCTGAACAGCCAACGCAATCACACACAGGGCAAGGATAAATGCCGCAGATATAGAAATGCGCATGATCGCCCTGCGTTTCACCGGAAATGATCCTGCATTGGCTTTCATTTTTGAAAATTACCGTTTTGATTCTTCTGGACGGAAGCTCGCACCGCCTGGCGCGAGACCATACTTCCTCTTTTTGAGACGAAGCAACTGGGCGGCACAAGGAAAATGAACAAAAGAATCAGTGCGCATATGATGTCATACTGGAGCGTACCTCGCTCGTATGTCCATATGAGGATAGGACGGGTTGCCGTTCGGAACCACGAATTAGTAGAGTCTTTCAAATTCCGGTTCATAAGAAAATTTAGATGGAGGATATAAAATTTGTCCATCCTTCATTTCTATCACACGGCTGGCGACCGAGGCGGCTTCGGAATCATGCGTGATCATGACGATTGTCTGGTTGAGCTTTTCGTTTAAATCCCGAAGCATCTGCAACACATTGCGGGAGTTTCGGGAGTCAAGGCTGCCTGTTGGCTCATCCGCCAGAACAATGGATGGGCGATTGACCACTGCGCGTGCGATAGCTACCCTCTGCTGTTCGCCTCCCGAAAGCTCGGCGGGGCGGAAATTGATTTTTTCGGATAAACCCAGCATGTTCAATATCCCGCTTACACCGTTGTGAGCGAGATGGCCATTGCCATGAATCTTCTTGGCCAGCTCTATATTGCCCTTTGCGGAAAGAGTAGGCAGGAGATTGAATCTCTGAAAAACATAACCGATTTTATTTCGCCGAACGGCGGTTCGCTCCGCATCGGTCAATTTGGAAATATCAATGCCGTCGATTATGACTTTGCCGGAAGTCGGTTGCATCAATCCGCCCAGCAAATGGAGGAGAGTGGATTTCCCGCATCCTGACGGGCCCATCACTGCGATGAACTCCCCGTGATTGACCGTAAGATTAACATTGCTCAGCGCAGGGACCTCAACCTTGCCCGATCGGTAAGTCATGCTGATATTTACGGTCTCAATTGCGCTTGTCGAAGACGAATCTGTCATATCAATCCATTTTCCCGATCAGGTCATCAATACCAATCGTCAGCGGCACTGCCGAAAACCTGTTAACGATTGTTCCATGCAAAATCTCACTTATGCCGTTGCTGAAAATAACGCCTGAACAACATATAATAGCAGATCCTTTGAAAATCATGGCAATTATAAAACGGCCAAAAGCACCTATGGGTTTCAAGTTCCCAGCTAAAAAGCATTGCCCCTTTTCTCTATGAGCGGAACTTCCTCCGCTCCAGGGTGAATAATAACGAATGAATTACTGTTTATATCTGGATTAATACGCAAGTCCTCGAACTCAAGTTTCAGAGAATATCCATCCAGAGGGCGATCCATATCAATTGTGAGCGGGAATAAAAAGCCATCTGCTTGTGTTACATGGGAATACCGAACATCGCTGATAATTTTGCCATCTTCCGCATATCGCTGCTGCCTCGCAACTGCTAATCCCGTACGCTCGATCCAAATTTTGCGTAGGACATGAAGTCTGTGTGCAGCGCTCTCCAGGCTGAAAACAAGAACGTAATATCTCGCTTCCATACCTCCTTGTTCCTCGAGAGATGACCAAACTCCGGGAGCCTCAGTATCAATGCTTTCCGGCAAAATTGCTTCGAAAATATGGGGCGGCCGGCCCGGAAAAATGAATTCTGACCCATCCGGCGAATTTGCAGGAACCAAAACTCTTGCGCTGTTCTTTCCCGTATATAACTTATTCACGCGGGAGTCCCACGCCTTAAATTCATCCCCCTGCGAAAGGAGTTCGAAAAAGGATGAGCTCGTCAGGGGGTTCTGAATATTCAGATGCAACGAATCAGGACACTTCAGCGATATGTATCCCGGGCCCGTTATTTTTTCGAGTACGCCGCTTTCCACTTTACCCCGGGTTAATGTCACATGAAGGCGCGACCTAAGGGATTCGATCTTGTCATTGCGCCTTGCAATGCTCAT